>JAFYBI010000259.1 GCA_017540285.1 Clostridia bacterium
GCGCCGGGAAGTCGACGGTCGGGTGGCGCAGGTCCCCGGTGAAGAGGATGCGCTTCCCCTCGGCCTCGACGAAGAACGAATAGGCGTTTTTGCAGTGCTGATTCGGCACCGCGGTGATCCGGATCCTGTCGTCCTCGTAGGTCACGCCCTCCCTGACGGTGCCGAGGGTGATGCCCTCGCGCAGTCCGCCGCTCTGATTCACCGCGATCCATGCCTTCATCGGCGGGATCATGTCCTCGTCGGGCAGCAGAACGGTCGGGGTGGCGGATTTGAAATACCAGTTCACGAGATCCACAAAGGAAATCACGCCGTTGGTGTGGTCGCCGTGCGGATGCGTGCAGATCACGAGGCGGACGTCGTCGATGGCGATCCCGAGGCGTCTGAGGTCCTCGATCGTCTGGGTCCCCATGTCGATGATGTAGTACGCCCCGTTCACTTCGAGAAGATAGGAGGAGCAGCGGCGGTGCGGTTCCGGGACGCCGTGGCTCGTGCCGATAAAGGTGATTCTCATATGACCCTCCTTCAGTCTTCAGTCAAAGAGCTTTGCGAGCTCGTCGATCGTCTTGCCGAATTCCTTCATCGCGCCTGCGACCACCTCGGGGGAGGTCAGGTCCACGCCTGCGATCTTCAGCTCGTTGATCGGATAATCCGAGCCGCCGGTCGAAAGGAATTTCAGATAGTTCTCCGCGTCCCCGGTCTCGAAGATGCGGGAGGCGAGGTACACGGCGGAGCAGAAGCCCGTCGCGTAGACATACACATAGAACGCGCGGTAGAAGTGCGGGATGTACGCCCATTCGTACCGGATCTCCTCGCGGATCGCGGCGTTCGGATAATAGGTCTTTTCGAGGTCCTCGTAGAGCCCCGAGAGCCAGTCCGCCGTGAGCGGGATCCCGGAGGCCTCGGCTTCGTGAGCCCGGTACTCGAATTCCGCGAACAGGGTCTGACGGAACACCGTCGTCCGGAAGCCCTCGAGGAAGTGGTTGAGGACATAGGCTCTTCTCTTCGGATCGGTCTCAACGGAGAGGAGGTATTTCGTGAGGAGCACTTCGTTGACGGTCGAGGCCACTTCCGCGACGAGGAGCTTGTAGCCGTGGTTCGCGAAGTCCTGCGCCTCGGAGGAGAGGTAGGAGTGCATCGCGTGGCCGAGCTCGTGCGCCAGGGTGAAGGCATCGTCGAGGGTGCCGGCGTAGTTGAGCTTCACGAAGGGATGCACGCCGTAGACGCCCGCCGAGAACGCGCCGGATTCCTTGCCGGGGGTCTCGTAGACGTCGATCCAGTTTTCGCGGTATGCGCGCGCGATCACGGCCTGATACGCCTCACCGAGCGGCTTCACGGCTTCGAGGACGAGCCGCTTCGCCTCCTCGTAGGGCATCGGCCAGTCGACGTCCGCGACCATCGGGCAGTAGAGGTCGTACACGTCGAGCTTATCGAGCGCGAGGACCTTTCGGCGCAGGTCGAGATACTTCCGCATCATCGGGACGGCGTTGTGGATCGCCCCGATCAGGGCGTCGTAGACCTGCTCCGGCACGTTTGCGTTCGCGAGGGAAGCCGCTCTCGCGGACGGATAGCCGCGGAGGGAGGCGAAGAGGTTGTCCTGCTTCACGGAGCCGCCGTAGAGGGAAGCGAAGGTGCCCTTGTATGCGCCGTAGGTCCCGAACATCGCCCGGAACGCCGCGTCGCGGACCTCCTTCTTCCCGCTCTCGCGCCGGACATGGAAGTTCCCGGCGGTGAGCTCCGTTTCCAGGCCGTCCTCGCCGAGGCTCTTCGGGAGCTTCATCTCGACGTTGGTGAACATCTGGTAGGTATTCGAGGGCGTCGCGGTGATCTTGCGCACGGCGGCGAGGATCCCTTCGGATCTCTCGTCGAGGACGTGATCGCGCAGGCGGGTGGCGTCCTCGATGAGGTGGCGGACCTTTGCGAGCGCGCCGTCCTCGAGGTATTCGGCGAGCGTTTCGGCCGGGATCGCCATGAGCTCGGGATCGAAGAAGGACAGGGCCGCGCCCGCCTTCACGGAGAGGGCTTCGACCTTCTCGGACCGTTCGAGGAACGCGGTGTCCCCGCCGTCGATCGCCTTGCCGAGGAACGCGTAGCTCCCGACGAGACTCATTTTTTCTTCAAACGCATGGATGGTGTCGTAGGCTTTCGCGAGGGCCTCTGCGCTCTGGCCGAGGGTGCCTTTCAGCGCGGCGAGCGAGGGGATGGCTGCGGCGCATGCGTCGTAGGCTGCCTGCCAGTCCTCGGGCGAGGCAAAGAGGTCGGTCAGCTGCCATTTGTATTCTTCCGGGATTTCGGTGCGGTTTTTCATAGGCATTCTCCTCCCTATTGTTCTGATTCGTGATTCAACTTTGACCGGTCATGTGCTCTAAAGATCGGTGAAATAGATCTCGTTTTCCTGAAGCAGGAAATGCTTCCGGAGCGCGGAAAGATCTTCCTCATGCTTTGTGGCGAAAAGAAAATCGCTTTTCGCAAGGCGGAAAAGCCGGAAACCCGGCAGAACATTTTTCCAGAACCGGATCGCTTTTCCCGATATGTCCTCGTACAGATTGACGTCCCCGCTCAGAACATCGCGGACATCCTTCCCTTTTCCGTCGATCACATGCATGTTTGCGGTTACGATCAGCCGGGTGAAGTCGCGGTTCAGCGCCGTGCTCCAGAACGGATCCATATACCCGACCTTGTCATGATTCATAAAGGGGTTATCACATTGGACAAAATCGCCAGATGGCGTGCTTCTGCCTCGATGGGGAAAGGATATTTCTTTCTCAGATAAACGATCCGGTCTCCCCAGAGCGGGTACAGTACTTCGTTGATTTCTTCCGGTTCGGGATCGAAATGATCGAGGTAGCTGTGAAACAGCTCGACGTCGATTCCGATATAGCTGCACGCCGGCTGTCGTGCGAGCATGAGCCCCTGCAGAAAGCTGCCGCATCCGATATCATAGAAGCATGTGAGGCCGAGTTTCTCACCGAGCGAGAAAAAAGCACGGTATCGGGTCATGCATCCGGTGTAATTCTCGTCCGCTGCAGCGACGCGCCGGTACAGCCCCATGACGTTTTTTTCATTTTTTCCTTCCGTATTCGGCAGCCTCCGAAGATCGGGAAACAGCTTCCCGCATAAATCGAAAGATATGTGCGGATGAAAAAGATCCCACAAACGCCTGAATTCCTCATCTGTCAGCCGTTCGATATCCGCTTTCGGGAAGTTTTTGTAGATATCTGCGTTCAGTGCGCCGGTCTCTGATCGGTCCATAACGCCTCCCGGGTTTATCCCCTGTATCTTCTCCCCGTCTTCTCGAGGAAGCGGGACACGCTGCCGATCCAGTCGGTCTGGATGATGTCGAACCGGTCGGCGCACCAGCCCCAGCCGAATTCCGGATCGCCGAGGATCGCCGCGTCGTCGGAATGTCCCGCGGAGAGGACCGCCCGGTAATCGTACACGATGGCGTTCACCCAGCAGAGCTTGCCGTCCTTATGTAAGAGCTCCCGGTATGCCTCGGAGGCCGTGTCGTCTTCCTCCGTCTTGAAGAGAAGCTCCGTCCCGATGTAGTTGATGTTTCGGCTTTTCAGCATTTCGTGCGTGTCGCCCGTCTTCGAGATGACCGGCAGGAACTGGATGTCCGGGGCGTAGGTCTCGACGACGTCGAGCTGCTCCTTCCGCGGCGAGCATTTGAGGATGATCTGGTCCTTCATGTCGTGCCGCTTCACGCATTCAATGATCTCCGCCGGATTGTCGCCGAACTTGTCCACGTTGATGTAGCAGCGTCCCTTGAGATGTTCGAGGACCTCGTCGAGGGTATTCACGCCGAGCTCGGTCCGGGTGCCGTCCACGTTGCAGAGCCTGAGCTCCCGCACCTGCGCCGCCGTCATCTTCGGGATGCGCACGTCTTCGCAGAACTGCCGCCGCTCCATGCCGGGATGGAAGATGAACAGCTCGCCGTCCGCCGATTTGGTCACGTCGAGCTCGACCATGTCCGCCCCTTCGGCGATGGCGAAGTCAAACGATGCGATGGTGTTGCACGGGATGTTTCCGCCGAAGATCCCGCGATGCGCGCAGAGGATGATCCGTTCCTGCGCAGTTTCCCGGATGTCGAATTTCATGATGATCTCCTTTCGGATCGGTTTTCGTTCAGTGTCTTCTCATGGTTTTCAGCTCGCGGAGGGTGACGATGCGGAAGAGGAAGATCAGGGCGAGGTAGACGCATCCCGCCGCCGCGATCGAGACGAGGCCGCCCATCCGCACGCCGAGCCTGCCCTCCAGCGGGATGGCGAGGAAATACGCCGCCGCGCCCATGAGCAGCGCCGCAGCCGCCGTCTTCACCACGTTGACGAGGATCGGCTTCGCGCAGCCCTTCATGTAGGAGCGCAGGAAGAAGAGGTTCATCGCAATCATGACCACGTAGCAGACGCAGGTGGCGATCGGCGCGCCCTTGATGTTGAGATCGGGACGGCTGACGAGGACGGTCGTCAGGATGCACTTGATGACGCCGCCGACCGTCAGGCTCACGAGCGGCAGGTTGACCCGCCCGAACGCCTGGAGGATCGCGCCGGTGATCGAGACCACGGCGTAGAGCACCACGGCGATGCCAAAGGTCGCGAGCATGACGGAGCCGTTTTCCACGTCCCCCCGCGGATACAGGATCCGGAAAATCGGCTCCGAAAGGACGAACATGCCGATCCCGGAGGGCAGCGCGAGCATCAGAGAATATTTGAAGCAGTTGGTCATGTTCTTCTTCACGCCTTCGCGGTCCCGGGCCGTGTACGCCGCCGTCAGGACGGGCAGGATGCTCACGGTGAAGGGCACGATGAACGCGGACGGGAAGTTGAAGACCTTCTTCGCGTTGCCGAACACGCCGTTGAGCGCTTTCGCCGCCGGATACCCGAAGTCGAGTCCGGAGAGGAAGAACGGCCCGACCTTGAGTCCCTTCTGCAAAAGCCCCATGATGATGACGTCGTCGATGACGTTTACGACGCTCATGACGGACGCGCCGAGGGACACGGGGATCGCAATGCGGAAGAGTTCCTTCACGATCTGTCGGTCAGAGCGGACCTCCATGCCCGCGAGCGCGGTGCCGCGGCTGAAGCGCTTTTTGCTGAAGAGGAGGAAGACCACGGCCAGCACCGCGCCGAGGGACACGCCCGAAATGGCGGCCGCGGACGAGGTGGAGTCCCCCGCTCCGGCCCGCACCACGACGACGGCCAGCGCGATCCCGAGGCCGAGCTTGACCACCGCTTCGATGACCTGCGAAACGGCGGTGTAGATCATGATGGAATGCCCCTGGAAATAGCCGCGCATGCCGGACATCAGGAACGCGCAGAAGGCGGTCACCGCGAGGACGCGGATGGAGAAGCCGGCATCCGGATTGTGGATCATCGCGGCGAGCCAGTCGCCGAAGACGAACATGAAGAGCGCGACGAAGGCGCCGATCATGGCGAAGAGCCGCAGGGAGACCTTGTAGATCCGCTCGGCCTCGTCCCGGTTCCCGCGCACCAGCGTTTCGGAGACCATCCGGGACACCGCGACGGGAAGGCCCGCGGAGGCGAGCACGGCGAAGAGATTGTAGACGTTGTACGCGCTGTAAAAGACGCCCATGCCCCCGTCGCCGAGGATCCGCGCGATGGGGAAGGTGAAGAGCAGTCCCGCGAGCTTGACGAACGCCGTGGACACCGTCAGAATGAACGCCCCTTCGAGGAAGGAGCCCCGTGTTGCAGCAGAGTTTTTCAGAACAAAACCTTCTTTTCTGTGTAATGGATTTCGGTGGATGGATCCTTCCCTATCATAGCACAATTCCCGGGGAAAGTCAATGAAGGAAATGAAATCCGCGCTGCCGGAGGCCGGGATGGATCAGGCTTCGATCCGCGCCCGGCTTTCCCCGCCCCGCCGCTCGACGACGATCCGTCGGGGGATGCGCTCGCGGAGGTAGGCGACGTGCGAGATGATCCCCACGGACCGTCCCCCGCCGCCGAGCGATTCGAGAACCTCCGCCGCCGCGCCGAGGGCGTTTTCGTCGAGCGAGCCGAAGCCCTCGTCGATGAACATCGCGTCGATCTTCACCCCGCCCGCTTCCGCTTCGGTCTCGTCGGAGAGCGCGAGGGCAAGGGCGAGGGACGCCGTGAACGCTTCGCCGCCGGAGAGGGACTTCACGGGGCGCAGCGAGCCGTCCCAATGGTCCGCGACGTCGATGTCGAGGCCGCTTTTGCCCTGATGGGAGGCCTCTTCGCGCCGCCGCAGCTCATACCGCCCGTCGGTCATGCCCATGAGCCGGATGTTCGCGCGCCGCAGGATCCGCTCGAAGAGGCGCGTCTGCCAGAAGGCCTCGAGCGTCAGTTTTTCCTTGCCGGAGATCGTCCCGCCAGCCACGGAGGAGACCGCCGCGAGCTTCGCGTACCGTTTTTCCGCCTCGTCGAGCGCACGCCGCGCCGCGAGGAAGGACACCGCCGTCTTCTCGTTGTGCCGGATCCGTTCCCGCGCCTCCGCGGCTTTCGCGCCGAGCTTCTTTTCTTCTTCCGCGAGCAACGCGGCCAGGCGGCTGTATTCCTCGAGGCACCCCGCCTCGCTCTCTGCGATCCGGGCGCCGAGGGTGTCCGCCGCCGCCTGTTTCGCCTGCAGCGCGAGAGAGGCCTCCGAGAGAGCCCGCTCCGCCTCCGCCGCCGCCTTTTCTTCGGCGTCCGCGCGCTCGTTCATCTTCTTCACGCTCGCGTCGAGATCGGCGCGGGTCTTCAGCGGCAGCTTCCCCGTCAGCGCGTCGAGCCTTGTCCGGCGCTCCGCCAGGGTACCTCCCAGCTCCGCGAGCCTCCTGACAAGCGCGGCTTTCCGCTCGCCGACCGCCTTTTCCGCGGCGGACAGCGCTTCCAGCTCCCGGGCGATCTCTGCGCGCTCCCGTTCTGCCCGGCGGCGTTCCTCGAGGCGTTCGAGGAGCTTTCTGCAGCCGTCCCGCAGGACTGCCGCGCGGCTTTCCTCCTCCCGGGCGCGGTCCTCCAGTGACGCGGCGGGGATCTCCTCCCCCGCTTCCCCGGCGATCTCCTCGTCGAGACGCCTGGCCGTCGACCGGGCCGCCGACACGCGTTCCGCCGCCTCCCGCATACTCTCGTTCCGTATGTCCTCCGCCTTCCGGGCACGGTCCACCGCCGCACGGTCCGGGACGTCGTCCTCCCGGGCAGCCGGAGCGGGGTGAGCGCGCGATCCGCACACCGGGCACGGCTCCCCTTCCGTCAACTCCTCCGCGAGGATCCCGGCGATCCCGTCGAAATACCGCTTCGTCAGGACATCCGCGCGGTCCCGGGCAGCCTCCCACGCCGATTTTGCAGCCCGGTAGTCCTCCTCGCGGTATGCGATCTCTTCCTCCGCCGCCATCCGCAGACGGCACCGCTTTGCCAGCGCGTCGCACCGTTTCTGTTCCGCCTCCGCGTTGTCCAGCTCGCGCTCAAGCCCTCGTCCGTTTTCCTCGATTGCGTCCAGCGCGGCGAGCCGTTCCCGCAGACCGGCGGCTTTCTCCCGGACGCGCGCTTCCTCCGCCTCCGCCGCATCGCGTTCCCCGACGGCGGCTTTTTCATCCGCTTCGGCTTCCCGGACGTCCGTCGTCAGCGCGTCCCGCTCGTCGTAATCGTTCCCGAGCGCCCCCAGAGCCGCCGCCTTTTCCCGCAGCGCCGCGGCAATCCGGTGCCGGCGCCCGGCGTTTGCCGCTTCCGCCTCCGCCTGTGCAGCCTTCTGTTGCGCCGCGTCCCGTTCTGCGAGCGCGCGGCGGCAGGCCTCCTCGTTTCTGAGATCGTTTTCCGCGCGGATCTTCGCCTCGTCCGCGGCTTTCCGCTTCTCCGTACACACGGCGAGCGATGCCTCGTCGGCCGCCAGCTTATCCTTTGCCAGAGCGAGATCGGCGTCAAGCCCCTCCTCGAGCGCGTCCGCGGCGGCCGTTCCCCACTCGGCGAGAAGAGTGCGGGCGTCGTCCCCGTCGGTCTCATACGCCGCCGCCAGCTGTTCCGCGCGGATCCGCACCTCGTCGAGGGCCGCCTTTTCCGCGCGGACCCGATCCGCCGCCTCCCTGGTAAACCGCTCGAAGAGCTCCGTGCCGAAGATGCCGCGGAGCATGGGGATCCGCTCCTTCGTGTCGGCGAAGAGGAGATCGCGGAATTCCCCCTGCGCGAGCATCACGCAGCGCCGGAACTGGTCGCGGTCAAGCCCGATGATCTCCGTCACCGCGGCGGTCACGCCCCCCTGCTTCACGGCGGCGACGCGCCCGTCCTCGTGCCGGATCCACGCCTCCTGCGAGCGCTGAGGAGCGGCGGTCCCGTCCCGGCGGCGGCGTTCGCGTCCCCATTCGCGGTAGACATGCCAGACCTGCCCGGCGTTCTCGAACGTGAAGCACACCGACGTCACAGCGTCCGGCGGCGCAGCCTTCGA
>JAFYBI010000260.1 GCA_017540285.1 Clostridia bacterium
TGAAAGGTCTGACACGCACCGCTGCATATCTGACAGGGAGCGTATTTCTTACGCTTTCGGCTGACTGAATTGGTGAATTTCCCTGTAATCCCGCCATGACACCGCCTTATGCCTCATTGAACAACGCTTCCCATGGAAAAGGGAGGTGGTACCCGAGGCAGGGGTGGATTCCCAAGGCGAGGAACCGCGCCTTGGGGAGCGGTGATTGGCAAGAGGGCGGCTCCGGAGCCCTCTTGTCCGCCAGCCGCGCAGGCGATCCCTGAAAGCCCCGAAGGGCTTTCTTCCTCTTCTCCCGCACGGATGGTGCGGAATCACTTCATCCGCAAGGGAAGACAAAAACGCGCACCGTTTCCGGTGAAAAGAAATAAGGATTTCAAGCGCACCGTTTCCCGTGCGCTTTCTAAAAGCCATCATGTACGTTCGCACCGTTCATTACCGTGACTGGCGGAATCTTGCCGAGACCTCCGCCGCCTTCTCCCCCGGCATCAATGTCCTCTGGGGCATGAACGCGCAGGGGAAGTCCAACATCCTCGAGGGCATCTACTTCTTCGCCCGGGGACGCTCCTTCCGCGGGGTCCGGGAACGCGAGCTGGTCCGCTTCGGCGCCGATTTCGCCCGCGCCTCCCTCGCCTTCCGCCGCGAAGGCTTCGAAGAGGATACCGTCCTCGACGCCGTCCTCCCCCTCGCGGGAAAGAAGCGCCTCGCCAAAAACGGCGCGCCCCTCTCCGCGACGGCCGAAATGCTCGGCCTTTTCCGCGCGGTCCTCTTCACCCCCGCGAACCTTGCCGTCGTGACGGGCGGGCCGGCCGAGCGGCGTCTGTTCCTCGACATCGCCCTCTCGCAGATCTCCGGCGACTACCTCGCCTGCCTGCGCCGCTACACCCGCCTCCTCGCCGAGCGCAACGCCCTCATCCGGCGGGCCGCGGACGGGGGATCCCCGTCGCAGGAGGAGTGGACGGTCTACGCCGAGGGGATGGCGGAATACGGCGCGCGGATCGCGGGCTACCGCCGGGGGTACGTCTCCCTCCTCGCCTCGGCCGTGAGCCGCTATTTCGCGGGCATGACGGGCGGGCGGGAGGTCCCCGGTCTCGAATACCGCTCCCACGCGCTCTCGGACGGGGTCCCGGATCTTCTGACCGATCCCGCCCGTCCCGCCGACGGCGGCGCGCTGCTCGAAAAGCTCACGGCGAACCGGGAGCGCGAGATCGCGGCGGGGACGACCCTCTGGGGCACGCACAAGGACGACGTGATCCTCACCCTGAACGGGGCCGACGCCCGTGCCTTCGCGTCGCAGGGCCAGCAGCGGAGCCTGGTGCTCTCGATGAAGCTCGGCGAGGCGGAGATCGCGCGGCAGATCGGCGGGGAATACCCGGTCATCCTCCTCGACGACGTCTTCTCGGAGCTTGACGAGGAGCGCCGCCGCTACATCCTCGACTCCCTCTCCGGGGACGGGCGGGATGCGGACGGCGAGCCGCGGCAGATCCTCATCACCTCGTGCGAACCGGACGTGATCCCCGGCGCGCGGGCGGAAAACGTCGCGTTCCTGCGGGTGAGCGGGGGAGGAGTCGGGGAGTGAGAACAGCCAATACGAGCCCGGCGCACTGCCGCTTTTACGGAGAACGCGCCGGGTCCTTTTTCTTTTTTCCGGCCGGGCGGGAAGTATTTTTGTTTTTTTCTCCCGCGATGTAACGAAACCGGTCTTTTTCCGGTTATATAGAGTGAATCCCCGGGCTCTCCGGGCGGCGGGAAAGGAGGCGCGTCCCCATGCGCTTTCAATATCTGTTGGCTTACTCTTTCCGGAATCTGATCCGGCACAGGCGGAACCTGCGCACGGGGCTGCTTCTCTTCGCCTGTCTGTCCGTCCTCTGCTGTATGCGGAACCTCGGGAACGCGTTGGAAGCCAAGCTCGACGAGGCGACGGCGCCGTACCGGAACTTATACAATCTCCGTTTCCGGGACGAGCTCCAGTATAACGGAAACCCGGCAGCCTCCTCAAGAAACGGCGGCGCTTACATAGTAAACCCGGACGGAACGAAGGAAATCCTCTTCGACGCGGAAGCCATGCGCGACTATGACCGGGCGTATCCCTGCGGACTGTCCGACGTCGACCGGCTGACGGCTGCGCTGAAGCCGGAGACCGCGCAGATCGCCTGCGTGACGCCCGTTTACCGCATCGAGAGCACGCCGAAGGAATACCGGATCTATTCGGACACGCCGGAGGAATCGGTGATCGAGTGCTGTCTGCTGTCCGGCGATCCCGACGCCTTTGTATGGTCCGGCAACACCCTGAACCAGAACCTGATCCGCTGGGACCTCCCCGCCGATCTCCGGCTGACGGACAGCGAATGCGTCGTCACAAAGCAGTTTGCGGACCGGAACGGCCTTGCGGTCGGAGACGCGTTTTCGGTCCGGGAAGGCGCGGCGGACGGCGGTGAGATTCCCCTTCGTGTCGCAGCAATCGTTCCGCTGTACGTTACAGACAGCCCCTGGGGGCTCTTGACCTATCACGAAGCCAAAGGGTTTGACGCTGCTTTTCAAATTCCCGGCACCCCGTTCGACCGCGTCGGAGAGTGGGAAATCGACGTACCGGACGCGTATTTGAAGATCCGCGATGATCTGGTCAATCTGATCTATGTAAACGCCGACGCGTCTCCCGTTCCCGCGGAACCGCGGCATGTCAATCAGTTTTTCCTGTGGTTCCGCTCGGAAGAGAGCGCGGAAACGCTCAACGCCCGCTATGCAGCGTCCGGCTTTCTGGGCGACCGGAACGACGATTTCAGCCTCGTTCCGGCCTCCGAGCTCATCCACGTCTACGGACGCCTCTATGAACAGCACCTCGACGCCGTCCGGAAAACCGCGTGGGGAGCCGGCGTCTTTCTCCTCGTCTGCATGACGGTCGGCGTGCTTCTCAACAATCAGGACAACCGGAAAAACGCCCGCCTCGTCGGTGCGCTCGGGATCCCGCCCTGGAAACCAGCGCTGGCGGACAGTCTCGAATTCGCGTCCGTCACCCTGATCGCGTCCGCGGCGGCGCTCGGCGGAGGGCTTTTGATCCATACGCTCACCGAAGCCGGGTTCACGGTCATCCGCACGCTCGCCATCCCCTACCGGATCGCGCCGGCTTATGTGGTCCTGATCCTGCTGGCCGCCGCGCTCGGATTCCTCGTCAGCTTCGCCCTTTCGATGATCGCCCTGAAACACACCTACGGGAGGCTCGGATGAATCGGATGAATCGGATGAAACGAAAAGAACTCTATCCCGCCCTCTATGCCGTCCGGGATGCCCGCCGCAGCGGAAAGCGGTTTCTGCTGCTCATGCTTCTTGTTGCCCTCTGCGTCGGCGGCGCCGTCTTCGCGGACGGGCTTCACCGCACGGCGGAGCCGGTCGTGTCCGCGTATTCCGGGGAGATCCTCACCGTCGGGGGGCAGGAATACCGGGCGTTTCACTGGGCATCCAAAGCGGCGACGATCGGCGGGACGATGCGCGTGAGCGGCTGGGTGCTCAGTTGGGTTGCCGCGGCCTATGCCTGCTCTTCCGTGCTGAATCACGAAACGCAGTCCGCCGCCGTTCTGTCCGCGCTGGGGGTGAGGCAGGAAACGATCCTCGGCGTGATGAGGCGCGAGGCGCTTTTGCTGTTGATCCCGTCGGGCTGTGCGGGCTTCCTCGGCGGCTCCGGCGTTCTGCGGCTGTATCTGCGGCGTCTTGCGGCGGACGGCACCCTCCCGGCGGCGATTTGGCGGGCACAGAGCGGCCTTGCGTCCTGTTTGATCCTGACGGCGGGGCTGGTCCTGGCCGCGGCGATCCCGCTTCTTGTGATGTACTGGAAGCTCGGCGGCAAGTCGGTCGGCGTTTTGTTCAGAGAGGGGGAGAGAGAATGATTGCGATGGAACATCTGCAAAAGGCATACCGGGTGAAGGGCAAGCGCCGCCCGGTCCTCGACGACGTCACGCTCGACATCCCGGAGGGGGCGTTCATGATCCTCTGCGGGAAGTCGGGCAGCGGCAAGACGACCCTGCTTTCGGTCATGGGCCTGCTCGAGCCGTATGACGGCGGTATTTACACACTCGACGGGATCGACACGGCCCGGCTGTCGGCGAAAGCGCGCACGGACCTGAGGCGGGAGAAGATCGGGTTCGTGTTTCAGTCGTATCAGCTCATCCCGACGCTCACGGCGTTCGAGAACGTCGAGGTCCCGCTCGGCTTTGACGGCGTGCCGAAGGAAGAGCGGCGCACGCGGGTCGAGGAGGCGCTCACGGCCGTCGGGCTGGAAGAGAGGATCCATCAGCGCGTGACGGAGCTCTCGGGCGGCGAGCAGCAGCGGGTCGCCATCGCGCGGGCCATCATCCGGCAGCCCCGGGTGATCCTGGCGGACGAGCCGACGGGGAACCTCGACCGGGTGACCGCGGAGGAGATCATGAAGCTCTTACAGTCGCTGCACCGGACGGTCGTCATGGTGACGCACGACGAGAGCCTCTTGACCTACGCGACGATGACGATGAGGCTCGGGGACCGGCGGTAAGGCCGTTTGCCCCCGCCCGACGCCGCGCAAATTCGTCGTTTTGTATTGACAAAAGATATAAATATGTGTATAATGAAGTAAAATGAAAAAGGAATGCGGGCACACCGGGCGGGAGACCGCGCAGATCGCGGCGTTCCCGACAAAAAACACAGGAGGCGCGATATGTACAAGCTGAAATCCGTCTTTTCGGGACTCCGGCGGCACAGGCGCAGGAACATCATCTCGTGCCTCCTCCTCGCCGCGGTCCTCTCCGTCGCCTTCTGCGGCTTCTTTTACCGGCGCTATGCGCAAACGCAGCGGCTCGCCGTGGAGGCGCGTTACGCCAATCGCTGCCGGCTCGCGTTCCGGGACGAACTGCAGTACAGCCCGGAGCATCCGAAAATGTCCGCGCTGGACGTGCGCCTCAACGGCACCTCCTCAACGGACGGCGTCCCGGATATCTTTTTCGATCCGGAAGCCATGGCCGCGTACGATCATCCGTATCCGGCCACGGCGGCGCTGTTTGACGCCCTCGGCGATCTGCCGGGATGCCGGGGGTCCGCCCTCGCCTACGCGGAGACCGCCTTCGGGTTCGCCGAAGACCTCCCCGCGGATATCCGGGGCGCGCTGAACGGCTATTACGGCCGGATGGGAAACGCGGCTGCCCCGGCGAAGCTCCTCACGGAGCACATCGTCGTCGGCGGGGATCTCGCTGCCTTCACGGGGATCGCGCGGGAGATCTCGTCGCTGGGCCTGTACGATTTTCACCTCACGGAGGGCGCGGAACCGGGGCGCGGCGAGTGCGTCGTCACGGATTTTTATGCGAAGGTTTACAGCAAAGGTGTCGGAGATCGTGTGACACTCTGCGGCGTCACCGGAAATCCGGTTGCGGAGCTGAAAATCTCCGGGATTTACAGCCTGTATTACACGGAATGGTTTGAATTCGCAAATCCGGATGTGCCGCGCAGCGGAAGGCACCTCACCGGCGCGGACTTTTACGGGGATTTTCTCGGCAGACCGGACACCGGCACGCCCTTTGACCGGCTGTGCGAGGACCTGGACGCGCAGGAATACATCCGGACGCATTACCGGGATTCGTACTATTATATTTCGGAA
>JAFYBI010000261.1 GCA_017540285.1 Clostridia bacterium
GCCGAGAAGATAGGCGGAGGTGGTTGTGTTTTTCATAAAGCACGAAAAAGAGGGGAGAGGTGAGATGGAGATCCGCGGAGCGGATTTCGTCTGCCTATATCATAAACGGCGGGCGCTTCAAAGTCAAGCCGGGGCGGGGAGATGACACAAAACTGTAACATTCTTCCGTCCTCCGGCCTTGACAGCGGGCGCGCAAGGTGGTAAAATGATAAAAAAGCAGCAGGGGGCAGGCGCATGTATTATCTGATTCGCGAATCCCTGACGCCGTGCGCGCCGGAGGAGATCCGGACTGCGGGCGTGCAGTTCGTCGCGGTCTTGACCACCGAGGAGTGGAAGACGCGGCGGGAAAGCTTCGACATGATCATCGACATGGACATGGAGACCGTGAATCCGCGGGAGACCAAGGCCGTGGTCAACCTCGATTCGCTCACGGGGACCTTTTCCTTCCCGGACCGGCGGCAGATCAGCGGCCCGCGCCACAGCTTCTCCTTCGCGCTTGACGAGCGGGGGATCATCCTCGTGGACGACACGGGCTACGCGGAGCGCACCGTCACCGAGATCGGCCGGACGAAGAAGTGGCGGCTGCCGAGCCTGGAGCGCTTCCTCTATGACCTCCTCGAGGTTTCGATCGCCGGGGATCTCTCCCTCCTCGAGGGAACGGAGCACCGTCTGAACGGGATCGAAGAGGCGATCCTCGCCGGCGAGATCGAAAGCTATCCGCCGGAGATGAACGACATCCGCGGCGACCTGCTCGATCTGCGCGTGCATTACGAACAGCTCATCGACCTCGGGCAGGAGCTCGAGGAAAACGAAAACGGCTATTTCCGTGAGGAAAACCTCCGGTATTTCCACATGTTCACGGAGCGGGTGGCCCGGCTGCAGGACATGGTCATGGGCCAGCGGGAATACGTGTCGCAGCTCAGGGATCTGATGCAGACCCAGCTCGACGTCAGGCAGAACCGGATTATGACGGTGCTCACCGTGATCACGTCGATCTTCATGCCGCTCACGCTCATCGCGGGGTGGTACGGAATGAACTTCCGCTACATGCCGGAGCTCGCATGGAAGTACAGCTATCCGGTCGTGATCGCGGTCTCCGTTCTGATCGTCGTCGTGTGCCTCGTCTGGTTCCGAAAGAAAAAGTGGATGTGAAGGCACTTTTTAGAATCGTTGCGGTACGGGAAAGATCCGCGGCTCCCGGGACCGTTTCCGACGCCGGCGCCGCACCGGCAGGGTGAGAGCATGGCTGATCTGGCACAGGCGATCCGCATGGAATATCCCGACACCATCCCCGTCGCGGTGGGACTCCTTCCCGCCGCCTGGCTCCGGTACGGCGAGGAGCTGCAGCGGCTGACGGACGAGTATCCGCAGTTTTTCGGCGGCCGCAAGGTCGATCTCGCACGCGTCGAGGACAACCTCGCGCCGAGCTACCGCAAGGGCATTTACATCGACGAATGGGGATGCGAGTGGCACAACGAGCACGCGGGCAACGAGGCGATCGTCGTCGGGCATCCGGTGAAGGACGAGGACGACGTCAGGAACCTGAAAATCCCGGATTGTCGGGACGGACGCCTCCCGCACGGCTTCATGTACCTGCGCCTGCTCGACCTCTGCGGCTTCGAGAACGCGATGATCTGGTTCGCCGAAGAGGACGAGACGATCCGCACCCTCGTCGACAAGGTGCTCGAATACAATCTCTATCAGGTCGCCGCGATCCTGCCGCGCATGGGCGAGATCGTCTATTTCGGCGACGACCTCGGCATGCAGAAGGGGCTTGCGATCGGCGCGGAACGCTGGCGGAGGATCATGAAGCCCTGCTTCCGCAAGCTCTACGGGATGATCAAGGCGTATAAGCCCTCCCAGCTCATCTACATGCACACGGACGGCTGTATCTGGGAGATCATGCCGGACCTCGTGGACTGCGGCGTGGACATGATCAACCCGCAGTTCCGCGCGAACGGGCTCGACAATCTGGTGCGCGTGTGCCGGCGCGAGCAGATCATCCCGATCAACCTCGACCTCGACCGCCAGCTCTTTCCGGTGGCGACGCACTCGCAGCTTGCGGATCACGTCGCCGAGGCGGTGGAGAGTCTGTACCTGCCCGCGGGCGGACTCGGGCTGAACGTGGAGCTCAATTACGAGATCCCGCTCGACAACATGGCCGCCATCCTCGACGCCGTGGAGAAATACCGTCACTACCGCGGATAACCGAATCAAACGAAAACCGCCCGCCGGATCGCAGGATCCCGCGGGCGGACTTTTTTACAGCGATTTGACGAGCGGCTTGTACTTCCGGATGTAGCCCTCGTTCGCTTCGTCGCCGTGCTCGGTGTTGGCGGAGGCGAAGATCTCGGCGGGGTGACCGGCTTCTTTGCAGAGCTCGGCCGCGCGGCAGACGATCGCTTCCATCACCATGGCGCCGATGACGGTGGAGGTCGCGCCGACCATCGTGCCGCCGATCTCCACGGACGCGTCGCCGTAGGTCCCCATGTTGTCGATCACGACGTCGCACACATCCATGAGCTTCTTGCCTTCCGGGTGGCGCGAGGTCATCCGGCGGCTGTGCGCGATGTTCGTGATGCAGACGGTCGAGAGCCCGCGCCGCTTCGCCTCCTCCGCCGTCTCCACGGCGACGGTGTTGCAGCCGGAATTCGAGAAGAGGAACAGCACGCCGCCCTGCTTCACGGCGTCCACGTCGTCGAGGAGCGTCCCGGCGAGCCCGGTCATCCTCTCCACGGCGGACGAGCGCGCGGCGGCCCGATGGAGCATCAGGGCATCCTCGAGGATCGGGCAGACCCGGGCAAGCCCGCCCGCGCGGTAGAAGATCTCCTCCGCGAGCATGTGCGAGTGCCCGGTGCCGAAGGTGAAGAGGAATCCGTCCGCGAGGAGCGCGTCCGCTGAGAGCCGTGCCGCCCGTTCGATGGGCGCCGCCTGTTTTTCGCGGACCCGTCCGGCCAGCGCGATCACGTTGTTCATATAGGTTTCCGAAGCGGTCATGTGTGAGCCTCCAATCTATTCTCTTTTCTCTTTCGTTTTTGCCGCGGGGGCACTGCCGAAGCATGCCCGCGCATACTCCGCCGCCGCCTCTTCCGCGCTCACGGACGGCACGGTGACGGCAGCTTCTCCGCAGACATCGCGAAGCGTCGCCTCAAACCGCTCCCGAACGCGGCGGTTGCAGAGAAGCACGCTCCCCCAGATCCCGACCGTCGGACAGTCGGCCCAGCGCACGAGAAGCGCGGCGGTTTCCGCGAGCCGGTCCGCGGCGTCGTCGAGGATCGCGCAGGCAGCCGGGTCTCCGTCCTCCGCACACCGGGCGACGTCCCCGGCAAACGCGGCGATGTCCGGCTCCGGATCCCCGTAGAGGATCGGGATGAGCGCCCGCGGCGAGGCGGCGCCGAAACGGGAAAGCAGCGCGTCGGTCAGGGCGGTCGGCGGATCGAGGCCGTCGGCGGCCCGGAGCGCGGCGCGGATGCCGCGGACTGCGATGAAGTACCCGCTTCCCTCGTCCCCGGTCAGCCGTCCCCAGCCGCCTGCGACGCGGAGTTCGCCCTGCGCATTCCGCGCCATGCCCATCGATCCCGTCCCGGCGATCACGAGAGTCCCCGGACCGCCGCGGGTCAGGCCTTCGAGGGTGACGAAGACGTCGCTGCGGGCGTAAACGGGGAAGGGAAGCCGTTCTCCGAGGATCCGGTAAAACGCGTTCGCCGCTTCGTCGTCCTCGCCCGGCGCGTCGTCGAGGGAGGGGTCGGCGATCCCCATCGCGGCGGTCATATCCGGCGGGATCCCGAGCGCGTCAAGGCCCTCGGCGAGATTCCGGGCGGCTTCTTCGGGCGGGAGAACGCGGTAATTGAGCGGCCCGGCGAGCGATTCGGCGATCCGGATGCCATCTTCAAAGGCGGCGAGCTTCGTCTTGGTCCCGCCCCCGTCTGCTCCGATCAAAATCACGCGGCATGCCTCCTTCTTTTCCGCTCCGATTGACTTTTCGGGGCGGGAATGCTATAATGTTTCAAAAAGATTCCACTCCGGGAGGACTTTATGAAGAACAGAATCACCTGCGGCTTTGCGGACGGCCTCATCACGCCCGTTTTGAACGGCACCTTCCTCGACGGCTACGGGTTCCGGGAATCTCCGGCCGAGAAGATCCGGGACGAGCTGCACGCGAAGGTCATGGCGCTCGGCGGCGGAGAGGAGACCTTCCTGATCTTCTCGCTCGACCTCCTCGCGCTCAACCCCGACTGCTACAAGCTTGTCTCGCGGCAGATCGCGGCGGTGACGGGCATCCCCGTCGAGCGGATCGCGCTCAATTTCATCCACACGCACTCTGCGCCTTGCGCCGGCGGACTGGCGGAGATGCCGATCAACACCGACTATTTCGCGCATGTCGGGGACGTCTGCGGCGCGCTGGCCCTCAAAGCCATGGGACGCCGGGTCCCGGGCTCCTTTGCCGCACAGATCCTGCCCGAACGGCTGATCCACGCGTACAACCGCCGGGGCCGGGACGTCTTCGATCCGCGCATCCGGGCCGCCGCGTTCCGGGATGAGTCCGGCACGCTCCGCGGCGTGATCTGCACGGCCAACTGCCATGCCGTCGTCAACCGGGAGATGTCGGTCTCGGCGGACTGGCTCTCCGTTCTCAACCGTTCCTCGAGCGACGAGGTCCCGCTCCTCTTCTTCCAGGGGCGCGGCGCGGACATCGACCCGAAGGGGGACGAGGGCATGAGCCCCGACGAGCTGATCGAGACCCTCGGCGCCGAGCTCGCCGGTCCGGTCCTGCGTTTTGCCGCGCGGGCGGAGCAGGGTGAGAGGTGCGAAGGGGATCTCAGCTCCCATTACGAATGGCTCCGCGTTCCGATGAAGCCTATGCGGGACGTCGAAGCGCTGAAGGAATCCGTCCGGGAGGCCGAGCGGGATTATTTCGCGGCACCCGAGGGCGAGCGTCACTTCCCGCTGCGCGAGCTGCAGTGGCGTCGTCGGATGCTCGATCTCGCCGAGGCGGGGATCACGAACGATCTGACCGTCCCGATGCAGTCTCTGACCGTCGGACACAGCCTCGCCTTCGCGTTCGTGCCGTTCGAACTCCTGACGCTCGCCGGGGACGCGATCGAGGCGATCTACGCGGCGGACGGCTGGCCGGCGGAGAGGATCTTCGTCTGCGGATATACCAATTCCGTCAACGGCTATCTCGCCCCGCGGGAGGAATTCGCCTGGGGCGGGTACGAGGTCGCGGGCGCGTCGCACTGGTTCAACGTCTCCGAGACGTGCGAGGACAGCGCGGACGCGGTCATCGGATGGTTCCGGGAGAATCACTGATCCTTCTTTTCAAACAGGAAGAACGGCCGGTGTACGCAGTCAGACGCGACGACCGAGAAATCGGCATGGGCGAGGCAGCCCTCCATCACGACCTTTCCGGCTCGTCCGGGCACGTCGAAGCGCCCCGGCCGGTACATCGGGTCGAGAACGGAAACGCGCCTGTCCTTCGCGGCGGTGAGCAGGATGTAGTGCCCGGAATCGGAGAACACGCCGACGTAACCGTCCTCGGGGCGGTCGCCGTAGGTGTTCGCGATGACCATGCCGCGGCCGGAAGCGAGGAATGCGTATGCCTCGTCCGGGTCCTCGGTGTCCCGCACGGAGAGCCCGAACCGCTGTGCGACGGCGCGCGAGGCGATGTACAGATTCGTTCCGAACGACACGCGCGCGCCGCAGGACAGAAAGAACGCCGCGCTTTCCTCGGGCGGGAACGGGATCCCGAGCATGTTTTCGACGAGCATCGAGACCGCGATCGGGCCGCAGCCGTTGTTCGCGAGGTCGCCGAAGCCGCTCTCCGGGGCGGGGACTTTCACGTGCGCGTAATCGAGCTGGCAGTAAAAGACGGGTTCCTTCGTCATGCCTGCCCGCCTTTCGCGCCCTGCTCCATCATGTCGAGCACGAACTGGACGAAAACCTTCACCCCGGTCCCGAGCCCGTCCTCGTCGATGTCCCAGTCCTTCGTATGGGCGGGATGGCACGCGCCTTTCTCCTCGTTCCGCATCCCGAGGCCGAAGAGGAGCCCGGGCTTCTTCTGCTCGTAGTAGGCGAAATCCTCGCCGCCGGGAGAGGGGGGCAAAAGGATCACGCGCCCGTCCCCGACCACCTTGCGGGCGGAGCGTACGAACACCTCATACAGCGCGGGATCGTTGTGCGCGCTCGGGAGCGGATCGCCGGACCAGGAGAGGGACCACGTCGTCCCGCACTCCTCGGCGACGGACTTCACGAGCTTTTCGAGCCGTGCGCGCGCCCAGGCCATCGTCTCGTCGCGGATGCACCGGATCGAGCCGCGCAGCTCGCATTCGTCCGCGTTCGTCGCGACCGTCGTTCCGGCGTGCATCGTGCAGACGGCGAGCACGCAGGTGTCGAACGGATCGACCTCCCGGCTGACGATCGTCTGGATGCCGTTGTATAGCTTCACCCCGGCGGCGAGCGCGTCGATGCCCTGATGCGGCGAGGCGACGTGCACGGACCGTCCGCCGAGCTTCACCGTCCACGCGACGGAGGTGGCGTTGGTGACGCCCGGATTGCTCGAGATGACGTGCGTCGGGTCGATGCAGTTGACGTGGCACATCGCGATCGCGTCGATGTCGTCCATGACGCCGTGCTCGCACATGACCCGCGCGCCGCTCGGACGCCCTTCCTCGCACGGCTGGAACAGAAGCTTCACCCGGCAGGTGATCGCGTCCCGGATCTCCCAGAGCGCGCGGGCGACGCCGAGCATCATCGCGGTGTGGGCATCGTGTCCGCAGGCGTGCATGATCCCGTCGTGCTTCGAGCGGTAGGGCTTGTCTTCGTTGTTTTCCCGGATCGGCAGCGCGTCCATGTCGGCGCGGAGCCCGAGCGTGAAGTTCGTCTTCTCCGGGTTGATCGTCGCGACGACGGTGTTTTTTCCGTACCGGTCCGCTTCATAGGGGATCCCGATCCGGCTGAGCTCCTCCCGCACGAGCGCGGACGTCATCGGCAGGTCCCACCCGAGCTCCGGATATTCGTGGAGCCGGCGGCGGATCCGGACGAGCGCTTCCTGATCGACGGGCGGGATGCGGCTGTCCATCATGCTGCATGCCTCCTTGCTGCTTGTTGATCCGCCTATATTATAGCACAGCGCGGCGCGGTTGGCAAGGACGCGGACGCGAATTTCACAAATCCCGCTTATCGATTGCCAGATCGGAGGAACGACATGAGCCGGATCATCGAGATCCATGACATCGCAGACCCCCTGCTCGATCCCTACGCAAGCCTGAGAGAGCGTCAGCTTCGCCCGAAGCGCCGCCCGGAGGAGGCTCTCTTTGTCGCGGAGAGCCGCACCGTCGTGACGCTCGCCCTGGAGGCGGGGATCGCGCCTGTTTCGTTCCTCATGGACCGGAGCCAGATGGCGGGGGCGTCGGCGGACCTCGTTTCGGAGATCCTCGCGGACCGGTGGGGCGACGTCCCGCTCTACACCGCCGACGACGGGGTGCTCGAGAGCCTGACCGGGTTCACGCTCTCCCGCGGGGTGCTCTCGGTCATGCGGCGGCCCGCGCTGCCGTCGGTCCGGGAGGTGTGCCGGGGCGCGCGCCGGATCGCGGTCCTCGAGGACATCATGGACGCCGCGAACGTCGGGGCGATCATCCGGTCCGCGGCCGCGCTCGGGATGGACGCCGTGCTCGTGACGCCGCGGTGCAGCGATCCGCTTCTGCGGCGTGCCGCGCGGGTGAGCATGGGAACGGTCTTTCAGATCCCGTGGACGGTGATCGGCGGATGCGCGGAGGACTGGCCCGCGGAAGGCATGGCGCTTTTGCGGGAACTCGGCTTCCGGACGGCGGCGATGGCGCTCTCGCACGACACGGCGGACCTGCGGGATCCGCGTCTGAAGGAGACGGAGCGGCTCGCGGTGATCCTCGGGACGGAGGGGACGGGGCTTTTGCCGGAGACGGTGCGCCGCGCGGACTGGACCGTGAAGATCCCGATGGCGCACGGCGTCGACTCGCTCAACGTCGGCGCGGCGGCTGCTGTCGCGTTCTGGGAGCTCATGCGGGACCGCTGACCTCCGTTTTTTGCGGGAACCGCGTCAAAATTGTCCCAGCCCGTTGCAATCCGGCTGCGGGACGTGTATAATAAGGGCTGACCGGACTGCACTCCGTCAGTCCGCACGCAGGATCGAAAGGCAAACGCATTCACCATCGGATATTCCGAATCGGAAAAGGAGACAAGACCATGAAAGTTTCGCATGTCATCGTCATCGGCGTGGACGGCGCGGGTTCGTTCTTCCGCCAGGCCGAAACGCCGAACCTCGACCGCATCTTCGCGCGCGGCGCCGTCAGCTACGACGTCCTCACCTCCAATCCCACCATCAGCGGCCAGTGCTGGGGCTCGATGCTCACGGGCGTCACGCCGGAAATGCACGGGCTCACCAACGGCCGGGTCAGCTCGACGCCGTATCCGACCGACTCGATCTTCCCCACCGTCTTCCGCGTCATCCGCGAAGCGATGCCGGACGCCGAGCTCGCGTCGTTCTGCAACTGGAACCCGATCAACTTCGGCATCATCGAGGAGAACCTCGGCGTGACGAAGGGGACCGGCAATGACGCCGCGGTCACCGAGCAGGTCTGCACCTACGTCGCGGAACACGATCCCGCCTTTGTTTTCGTCCAGTTCGACGAGGTCGACGGCGCGGGTCACGGCCAGGGCTACGGCACCGAGGGACATCTCCGGCAGATCGGCATCAGTGACGGCCTGATCGAGAAGATGTGGGAGGCCTACGAGGCGCGCGGCTGGCTCGACGACACGCTCTTCATCGTGACGGCGGACCACGGCGGCTTCGACCACGGACACGGCGGCTGGACCGACGGCGAGAAATACATCATGTTCGCGGCGGCAGGACCCGGCGTGAAGCAGGGCGTCATCGGCGAGATGGGCGTGCGCGACACGGCGGCGGTCGTGCTGTACGCGCTTGGCTTGGCCGACCGTCAGCCGGCCTCGTGGACCGCGCGCGTTCCGTCCGGTCTTTTCGAAGGCGTCGAGGCAGGCGAACGTCCGGTCTTCGAGATCCCCTATGCCTACGCATACCGCACCCGCAAGCCGGGGGTGACGCCCGCGGGGTGCGACGCTCTGTCCGCCGTGATCGGCCGGGACCGCGTCGCCGCCTATCTGCCCTTCGACGGGGACGCGCTCGACGAGAACGGGAAGACAAAGACCGTCACCGCGGGCAAGATCTATTACATCGACGGCTACAACGGCACGGGCATCCGCCTCGACGACGGGTATGCCGCCCTCTCGTGGAAACCCGGCAGGAAGAGCTTCTCCCTCGCCTTCTGGATGAAGTCCGACGGCGTGAGCGCCGATCCCGCGATCCTCTCCGACAAGGTCTGGTCGAGCGGCTCCAATCCCGGCTTCGTCGTCGCGCTCGACAGCACCACGATCCACTTCAACGTCGGCAACGGCAAGGACCGCACGGACTCCTCGTTCCGCCTGCCGCTCGACTTTGCCGGCGGATGGTTCCATACCGTGCTGACGGTCGACCGCGAGGCAGGGGAGATCCGGTGTGCGTTCGACTTCGGCAAGCCGGAGGTCGCGAAGATCCCCGAGAAATTCGCGGACGCGGACTTCGGATCGGGCAATGAGGTCCGCATCGCGCAGGACGCGACGGGAAAGTATGCGCCGCTCTCCGCCGTGCTCGACGATTTTCTCCTCGTCGACGGCGTCCTCACCGCGGACGACATCGCGAAGATGAAGGAATTCTACGGCGCATAAGAACAGGCGGAATCGACGGGAAAGGCGGGTGGAGCGGATGTTCGGCGTATGGATGTGGCCGAAGAGCGTGCGGCTGCGCGGCGCGGAGATTGTCTTTGAGGACTGCCGGCGCGCGGGGATCACCGATGTGTTTTACCTCACGAAGGGTTTGGCCGGGACGACGGCGTTTCTCACCCCGCTTGCCCCGCCGATGACGGAGGGACGCGATCTGCTCCGGGAGGCGCTCGACGCGGCGCATGCGCGAGGGATCCGCCTTCACGCGTGGTTCACCTCGGCGTCGGATATGCATTATTGCGCGGAGCATCCCGAGGCGGGACTCTGTCACTTTACGAAGGGACCGAGCGAAAAGATCGTGAGCATCGCCGACGCGGACTACGCCCGCTTTCTCGAAGCCGTGCTCGCCGATCTCCTCCGGCGCTACGACGTCGACGGCGTGCACCTCGATTACATCCGGTACAATCACCTCCTGTACGGGTGGAGCGAAGCCGACCGGCAGCGGTATGCGGCGTCCGGGATCTGCCTCGCCCATGCCGAAGACCTCCTGCGGGAGACCTTCTATGGCGAGGACGGACCGACGGAGGTGATCTTCGACGCTTACCGGGTGGGCGACGCGGACGCTGTCCGGCTGGCTGAGGCGCGGGCGGATGCCGTTCTGCGGTTCGCCTCGTCTCTCGCCGGCGTCGTGCGGCGGGAAAGCGGCGCGGTCCTCAGCATGGCGCTCATGCCGGAAGGCGCGTACGACGACTCCGCGTTCGCCGATCTGCACTACGGCCAGCGGTACGAACGCCTCGCCGACCTTGCGGATCTCTTTCTTCCGATGGCGTACAGTCAGGCGTACCGCAAAGGAGCGGCGTGGACCGCCGAAGTTGCCAGCGGTACGGTGAAGAAGGCGGCGGGCCGGGCGAAGGCCGTGACGGGGCTCCACGCCTACGAAGGCGGCACGGGACTCACGCTCGCGTCGGATCGCCGGGCGGCGGAAGCGGTCCCGGGTACGGACGGCGTTTGCCTCTTCCGCGAAGGCGCGTTCGTCTGGGCGTTCGCCGACGGCGGGAAGCTCACGCTCGTCAACGCTCTGCAAAAGCCGGTCGTCTCTTTCTCTGTCAGGCGCGGGGAAGCGGTCCTCACCCGATCGGCCGCGCTGGATCCCGGCGGGACCCGCACCGTCGCGCTGCCCTTCGTGCCGGACACGATCCGGGCATGGACGGAGGACGGGGAAGTGTGCGCTGCGCTTGTCTGAACGGAATGAATTCAAAAACAGCTCCCGTAAAAAGCCTGCGGGAGCTGTTTGCTATGTTGGGATCTGTGTGACGGGCGCGCGGTTACCGGATTCTCTTGAACACCGGCATCTGCGCGAGCGGGGCGTCCGCCGTGATCCGCATGCCCGTGCTTTCGATCGGATCGCCGCCTTCGAACGGTTCCCATGTCCCGGCGGGCAGGTAGACCTCTCTCTGCCGCGCGCCGGCTTCCGTGACCGGGGCGACCAGGTAGTCGGAGCCGAACAGGTACTCGTCCCCGATCGTCCAGCATACGGGATCGTCGGGGAACGCGAGGTACAGCGCCCGCATCATCGGAAGCCCCGTTTCGACCGTCTCGTCGGCGGTTTTTTTGATGTAGGGCCGGAGGCTGAGCCGGATGTCGAGCCAGTGCCGGAGGATCTCATAGACCTCTTCGCCGTAGCTCCAGAGCTCGTTCGGGGAGCCGGAGGAGCAGAATCCGCCGCCGTGGTCGACGTCGTGCGCGAGCGCGCCGATGTTCGGCTGCCGGTCGCCGTGCATGCGGAGGACGGGCATGAACACCGCCCATTCGTACCACCGCACGAGGAGCTCGCGGAAGAGGGGATCGTGGATGTTCCCGCCGTAGAAGCCGCCCGTGTCGGAGATCCACCATGGGATCCCCGCGACGCCCATGTTCAGGCCGTTCGCAAGCTGGACCTTCATCTCGCGGAAGGAGCACTCGATGTCTCCGCTCCACACGAGCGCGCCGTACCGCTGCGATCCGATCCACGCGCACCGCACGAGGTTGAGGATATCCGGCACGCCGTCCGCCGTCTGTCCGTCGTACACCATCTTCGTGTGCAGGCGGGGGTAGATGTTCCCGACCTCGAGGGAGGAGCCGAGATAGTGGCGGTAGTGGTCGTAGTCGTTCACCGAATACTCCGGCTCCGCCTCGTCGAGCCAGAACATGTCGACGCCGTATTTGCCGTAGTTCCGGCGCAGGATATCGTAGGCGAATTCGCGCGCGGCGGGATTGGTCGCGTCGTAGAACGCCGTGTGTCCGAGGAAGTCCATCATCGCCGGCATGCCGCGTTCCGTGCGGACGAGATAGCCGTTCGAGGCGAACCCATGGTAATTCTTCGAGCGCGGGTCGACCGTCGGCCAGACGGACACCATGAGGCGCACGCCCATTTCATGAAGCTCCTTCACCATTGCGGCGGGATCGGGCCAGTATTCCGGGTCGAAGCTCCAGTCGCCCTGATAGATCCAGTGGAAGAAGTCGATGACGATGCAGTCGAGCGGGATGCCGCGGCGGTGATATTCGCGCGCGACGGAGAGCAGTTCGTCCTGCGTGCGGTAGCGGAGCTTGCACTGCCAGAGTCCCATGAGGCTCTCGGGCAGGGGGGAGGCATGTCCCGCGACGTCGGCGTAATTCGCGAGGATCTCGGCGGGTCCCTCGGCGGCGGTGACCCAGTAGTCGATGCAGGACGTCGCCTCCACCTGCCATTGTGTCACGTTCTCGGCGAAGGTCGCGCGGCCGATCGCGGGGTTGTTCCAGAGGAAGCCGTACCCGCGGTTCGAGAGGAGGAAGGGAACGGTGATCTGCGAGTTGCGCTGGGCCATTTCGAGCGTCGTGCCCTTGAGGTTGTACCGCGCGTTCCGGTACTGACCCATGCCGTGGAAGACTTCGCCGTCGTTCGCCTCAAAGCGGACGGTCGCCGCAAAGCTCGGGCTGCCGGTGCGGGTCTTGTAGCTTCTCGCCCTCTCGTGGAGGGACCACGGATAGTCCTGCTCCTCGAAGAGCAGACGGTCCCCCAGGAAGAAACGGAGGCGTTCCCCGGCGAGCTCGCAGCGGATCCCGGCGCATTCGACCGCGCTGTCGGAGACTTCGGCGGGGACGGCGGGCGGGGTGAGATCGAGGGCCCAGGGGTTGTCGGGGATCGGGCCCATCGGCACGGCGCGGACGCGGATGCCGCGGCCCCACGCTTCGATGCGGAGGGTTTCGTGTCCGAGATTCACGGTCAGGGAGGAGGCGGTTTTCTGAATCATGATCGTGTCCTTTCTGTTTCGGTTTTTTCTGATGATTCGCTGCGGCGCGGGCGGCGGAGAAGGGCTTGATTATTCGTCCTTGTAGAGTTCCAGCGTGTTCAACAACTTCTTGTAGCACTCCTCATACGTCTTTTTCCCGGTGATGTACGGCATCATATTGTCCCGCACATACGTATAAATAAGAGGTGAATAGAAAATGGCGTGATCGAAATCTTTGAGATATGATTCGGTATCATCTACAATGTCCATTTCTGCCTCCGTGAAAAACGCGTCGTTTATGATATATTGCCGGATTGCGGTTTTGTTTATGGGGAACAACGCGAACAAAGCGTTTGGATTTGACTGGATCTCTTCGGAAAGAAGGATCTTCAACAATCTCCACGCGTTGCGCTTGTTCGGCGAACCCTTCGGGATCGCGCCGATCGTCTGGATCATCGTCGTCTTCCCGTCGGAGATGTCCGGAATGGTAAACATCACCGGATGTTCTTGGAAACTTTTGATTTTTCTCCAATCCTGTTCGATAATGAGCGGCGTGCTGGGGCCTTCCAAAAATAGATGGTGCGTTTTTTCAGTTTGACCTCTTCACTGTCATTCTTTTCTTTTTGATCCGCTTTTCCGCTGTGAATGCTTTTGCAGTAATCGATCATTTCCCGGAACCGTTCCTCGTTCAGGACGATCTCCCCGGATTCGTAATCAATGAACCGGAACCCGCAGCACTGGAAAAACATCAGGATATTGCTGGCGTCGTATCCCCCACGGGCGTAATTCACGATGGCGTTGTTCTCGGGGTATTTTTCTTTATAGCGGTTTGCAGTATCGAGAAACCCGGAAAACGTTCGGATGTCATCGACCGTGCATCCGATCTCCGCAAGCGCTTCCTCCGTCGTCAGAAGCGGCTGGGAACGATGCGAGACGGGGAGGATATACCGGGCGCCGCCGTATAAGCCCTCGTCCATGATCCCCTCGATGCAGTCGTCCAGATTGAAATCCGGATCGTTTGCAATGTAGGGGTTTAAATCTTCAAA
>JAFYBI010000262.1 GCA_017540285.1 Clostridia bacterium
GAGGCAGGGGTGGAGTCCAGAGGCGGGGAAAGCGCCTCTGGGAGCGGTGATCCCCAAGAGGCCGGTTCCGGAGGCCTCTTGGGTGCGCCGCAAGGCAATAATCAATGGGAGAAAGCTCCGCAGAGCTTTCTCTGACCTTTTCCTCTCCTGCACGGAAGGTGCGGAATCACATAATCCGCAAGCGCAGCCGCGCAGGTAAGATGAATGATAAAAGAGCGATAGATACGCAATCTCGAAATTGGTGAACGAACTTGCCGAAGGCGAGTTCGTCTCATGTCCCCGGGCACCGCCCGGACCGCACGGGAAAGGAGGTCGCATGGCTCATACAATCCCTTCTTCCAAAGAACATCTCTTCTCCGCCGCGCCCGTCACCGAGGCGGTGGTGCGCCTTGCCCTGCCGACCATCGTGAGCCAGATCATCCTGGTCTTGTACAACATGGCCGACACCTTCTTCATCGGACGGCGCGGCACCGACGCCATGATCACGGCGGCGGCCGTCTGCATGCCCGCGTTCATGTTCCTCTCCGCGATCTCGAACCTCTTCGGCATCGGCGCGGTGGGGGTGATTTCCCGCGCGATCGGGGCGCGTCAGCCGGAAAAGGAAAAAGAGGCGTCGTCCTTCGCGTTCTGGGGATGCTTCGCCGCGGCGGGGATCTATTCGCTCCTCTGCTGGGCGTTCCTCACCCCCTGCGTCAACGTGCTCGGCGGAGGCGCGGCGTCGGTCTACCCGCTCGCAAAGGAATACCTGCTGCTGACGGTCGTCTGCGGCGGCATCCTCACGGCGGAAAACACCCTCATGGGACACCTGATCCGCGCGGAAGGCCGGTCCGTCGCCGCGAGCGTGGGCATCGGGCTGGGCGGCGTGCTCAATATCCTCCTCGATCCGCTCTTCATGTTCGTGATCTTCCCGCGCGGGCAGGAGGTCCGGGCAGCCGCGCTCGCCACGCTCTGCTCCAACGCCGCCGCGTTCGTCTACTTCTTCCTGTATTATTTCCGCCTGAAGCGCAGAAAGACCACCGGGCTGAGCCTGAAGCCCCGCCGGCTGACAAAGCCCGTGGTGACCGCGGTGCTCGCGACGGGGACGCCCGCCTGCCTGATGACCCTGTGCGAAAACCTCTCCTACGTCATCCTCGACAACCTGATGGCGTACAACGGCATTCCCGCGCAGGCCGGGATCGGCGTGGCGAAGAAGGTCAACATGCTGGCGCACTGCATGGTGCGGGGCATGTCGCAGGGCGTCCTGCCGCTGATCGGGTACACGTGGGCGGCCGGGATGCGCGACCGGATGCGCAAAGCCGTGCGGCTCTCGGCGGGCGCGTCCGTCGGACTGGCAGTCGTGTGCATGGCGGTGTCCCTCGTCTTCGCGGTCCCGCTCGTGCGCCTCTTCAACCACGGCGGCGGACTGTCGGTGCAGCTCGGCGCGCATTTCCTGCGGATCCTCTGCGTCGGCGGGCCGTTCTCCGCGTGGGCGTATTCGTGCATTTCGATTTTCCAGGGCGTGAACGAGAACCGGCGGTCCCTGGTTCTGGCCCTGATGCGCAAGGGCGTGCTCGATATCCCGATGATGTTTCTGCTGCGCATCCCGTTCCCGCTCTCCGGCATCGTCGCCGCGACGCCCGTGACCGACGGGGTGGTCTGCCTCGCCGCCGCGATCCTCTACGTTCGCTTCGTGCGCCGGAAGGTCACGGCCGAGCCGGTGTTCGAGGATGTGTGACGGGATCGGGTGAAAATCAATACCGCGGGCCGGTGCAGTTCCTCCCGAACGGGGAGACGGGCGCCGGCCTCGTTTGTTTTCTCTTGCTTTTCCCGCCCCGATATGCTATAATTTCCGCAGACCGGCGAATGCCCGGCCCGTATCCCCCGAACGCCTTCCCTCTTGATTGACAACAAAGGAGTTTACATGAAAACGAAAACCCTCATCACCGCCCATTCCGGGTGCGAAAACACGCCGCCGAACTCGCGCGCGTTCCTCGAAGCCGCCTTTGCCGCGGGCTGCGACATGCTGGAGATCGACCTCAACCGCGCCGGCGATCTCCTCTACCTCTCCCACGACCGCGCCGATCCCGCGGACTGCCTCTCCTTCGAGGATTTCCTCGATCTCCTCGCGCCGCATCCCGATATCCGGGTGAACTGCGACATGAAGGAGGCGGGCTGCTGCGGCATGGTCATGCGGGCGGCGAACCGGCGCGGGATGGCCCGGCAGATCGTGTTCACCGGCAGCGCGCACGCGGAGGAGGAAGAGATCCGCGCGGCGGGCGGGGAGTTCTGGTACGGGATCTGGGATCCCGCGGACTTCGAGACCGCCGTCGCGTCCTGCCTCAAAACCGGTGCGAAGATCATCAACCTCGAATCGAAGATCGTGACGCCGGAGACCAAGGCGCGCCTCGACGGGCTGGGCCTCGGCTTCTCCTGCTGGACGATCGATAAGGAGCCCGAAATGCGCCGCCTCCTCTCCCTCGGGATCCACAACATCACCACGCGGAGGCCGTGTCTGGCGATGCGGATCCGGGAGGAGATACAGGGATAGGGGAAGTTTACAGGTTACAGTTTACAGTTAACAGCTGCGGCAGGAAACCCTTCGGGTTTCCAAAAATCAAACGTTCGTGCGGCTGCACGGGACGCGCCGCTGCATAATTGTTTATTTGAAACCGCGCAGCGGTTTCTTCCTCAACTGTAAACTGTAAACTCTTAGTTGTTAACTTACTCTTGCATTTCTCCCCGGAATATGGTAAACTGATGCTGTCAACGAATCCTCTTTTCCGAAAGGAGTTCCCATGGGCATCCTCACCTATAACGACAAGACCTTTTTGATGGACGGCAAGCCGTACACGATCCTCTCCGGCGCGATGCACTATTTCCGCATCCCGCGGGAATACTGGCGCGACCGGCTGACGAAGCTCAAGGAATGCGGCTTCAACACCGTCGAGACCTACACCGCGTGGAATCTGCACGAAAAGGAAGAGGGCGTCTTCGACTTCACGGGCATGCTCGACGTGGCCGCCTACGTCGACGAAGCCGCCGCCCTCGGGCTCAACGTCATCCTGCGGCCGGGCCCGTATATCTGTTCCGAATGGGA
>JAFYBI010000263.1 GCA_017540285.1 Clostridia bacterium
CTCCGTGATTTTCTAAAATTTCCCGGCGATTTTTTCAAATTCCCTTGACAGCGGATGCGGCGTATGTTATAATGCGAAGGTACCTGATGAAAAGGTACCTGACGATCTACAGGTTTGTTTCGCGCATCGCGCGGGAAAGGAGTCTCTTTGCCAGTCATTGAAGAAGAAATCGTCTGGAAGCTGCGCCGGTTGCACGCGTTGAGCCGCCGAGGCGCGCCCCACAGACCGCAAACCCCGGAGGATGCCGCCGAGGAACAGCAGAACCACAGCCGCGGTCGCATGATGGGCATCCTCGCGGACCGCGGACCCATGAGCCAGACCGCGCTCGCCGCCGTTCTCGACATCCGCCCGCAGTCCCTCTCGGAGCTCGCCGCCAAGGCAGAGTGCGAGGGATTCGTCTCGCGGACCCCCTCGGAGGAGGACCGGCGGCAGACCATCGTCTCCCTCACCGACGCCGGACGCGCCCGCGTAGCGGCATTCCGGGAGGCGCACCGGCGGCATGCCGACGAATTCCTCTCGCCGCTCGACGAGGAGGAAAAGAAAACGCTCCGCTCGATCCTCGACAAGATCATCGAGGGGCAGGAGCCCGACAAGCACGAACAGAATCCGGAGAAATCCGACAAAACCGAAGGAGGAGTCGCCTGATGGGACCCGGCGGAGGCTGGCGCGGCCAGCGTGAAAAAATGATCGACAAGCTCAAGGAGCCGAAACCGCAGTCAATACGCGAGGTGCCGCTGTATCTCTGGCGCGTCGTGTCAAAGTTCTTCTATCGCTTATTCTATATCTTCCGCATCGTCTGGGACACGAAGCCGTGGATCCTCTTCTTCATGGTATTCATGGCGATCTGGAACGGCGTGACGCCCGTCATCAGCGCGTACATCGGCGCGGCGCTCCTCAACGTGCTCGCCGAGGCGTTCACCTCCGTGACCACGGGCGGGGAGATGATGTTCGACGCCGTGATCCGGCTGCTCGTCATCCGCTTCGGCTTCAACTTTCTCACGGGCCTGGTCGGACGCATCTCGAGCATCCTCAACAACATCTCCGGCGAACTCGTGGTGAACCACGTCAATCTGAAGATCATGCGCAAGGCGCGCGAGGTCGACCTCGCCTCCTTCGCCGATCCGGAGTTCTACGAGCGGTTTGAGAACGCCAAGCGCGAGGCGGGTTCCCGTCCGATCAACATCCTCAACAACAACTTCACGATCATCTCGACCGTCATCAGCACGGTGTCCTTCATCGTGATCCTCGCGGCCGTCTCTCCGTGGGCGCCGATCGTCATCGTGCTCATGAGCGTCCCGACGGCCGTCATCAGCTTTGCCTACCGGAAGAAGAATTTCTGGTACGTGCGCTGGCATTCGAAGGACCGCCGCCAGATGAACTACTACTCCGAGCTCATGACCAACAAGGACATGGTCAAGGAGATCCGCCTCTTCAACCTCTCCGACAACTTCATCGGGCGGTATCAGGAGACCTTCCTGCGGTATTTCGGCGGTCTGAAAAAGCTCTTCGTCGGCGAGGGCTGCTGGAACATCGGCATCAACCTTCTGACGACGACGATCAACTGCCTGCTCTTCCTCTACATCGCGAAGGGCGTCGCGGAAGGCCGGTACGCGGTCGGCGACTACTCGCTCTATACGGGCGCGCTCGGCTCCATCGCGGGCGGCATCGGCACGATCATCAACACGACCGCGCAGATCTACGAGGGCACCCTCTTCATCGACAACCTCATCCGGTTCATGAATGAGAAGCGCACCGTCGTCGCCTCCCTGCCCTCTCCGCGCAAGGTCGCGCACGGCACGGGCCACACGATCGAATTCAAAAACGTGTCCTTCTCCTATCCCGGCACGGAGCGCCGCGTCATCAACAACGTCAATCTGAAGCTCGAGCCGGGCGACACCTGCGTCCTCGTCGGTCTCAACGGCGCGGGCAAGACGACGCTCATCAAGCTGCTGACGCGCCTCTACGACCCCACAGAGGGCGAGATCCTCCTCGACGGGCACAACATCAAGGAATACGACACCGACGACCTCTACGCGATGTTCGGCATCATCTTCCAGGACTTCGGCAAGTATGCGGTGTCCGTGAAGGAGAACATCCGCTTCGGCCAGCTGGACCGCGACGCCGGGGACGAGGAGATCGTCGAGGCGGCGGAGCAGTCGACCGCCAGCCAGTTCATCGAAAACCTCCCGGACAAGTACGAGACCCCGCTGATGCGGTACTTCGAGGAAAACGGCATCGAGCTCTCGATCGGGCAGTGGCAGAAGCTCTCGATCGCGCGCGCGTTCTATTCGGATTCCGACGTCATCATCCTCGACGAGCCGACGGCCTCCCTCGACGCCATCGCCGAACAGGACATCTACAACCAGTTTGACCGTCTGCGCAAGGACAAGACCTGCATCTTCGTCTCCCACCGCCTGTCCTCCGCCACGGTCGCGAACAAGATCATCGTCCTCGAGCAGGGCGCGGTGATCGAGCAGGGGAACCACGCGGAGCTGATGAAGAAGCGCGGCGTCTATTACGAGCTCTTCACGACGCAGGCGAAGCGGTACATCACCCCGATCGACGGCGTCTCCGCGGAGGAATTCATGGCCGACGACGAGGACATCGCGCGATTCCTCGACGAGCGCAAGGACGGCAGACGTCCGAGAAGACCGGAAGGACAGCCGGTTCTGGAGGGGAAGCCATAACCGACACGAGGGGAGAGGCGCGGAGGAGGTCCGCCGTCGGATCCCCGGAAAACCGAAAAATTCCGCCGCTCAGGCGGTTTTTTTCTGCGCGTTTCCCGCTTTATGTTATCCCCTCCCCTCAACCCGTCAGCATAATTGCCGACGCAAACAACAGCACGCTGACGTTCCCCCCTCGCAGGCCTTCTCTTGCGGCGAAGAGCCAGAAAACGGCGCGGACAAGGCGTGAGACAACGCCGGCGATCCCGTCCGCAGAAAGGCCGAGAGGGGTGAGGCGAAGAAGGCAGCGGAGGATCCCGCCGCCGTCCAGACCCTCGCAGGGGAGAAGATTCACCGCCGCGAGAACGAACGAGAAGCCGCCGAAGACCGCCAGCCCGGGAAACTGCGCCGCAAGGACCGCTCCGAGGATGCCCGTGAGGGGGCCTGCCGCGTGGACCGCCAGCTCGCGCCAATACCCGACGCGGGAGAAATCGAAGACGAGCCGCAGACCCCCGATCCTGCCGATCCCGCGGCGAAAAGGGATCCCGAGGACGCGCGCCGCCGCGAGATGACCGGCCTCATGCAGCAGGACCGCCGCCGCGAGCGCGAACAGACCGGTCATTCCCCGCGGATCAGGTTCGCGAAAAACGTCCCGATCGCGTCGAACACCGACCAGTCCTCCGCCAGCGCGGTATACCGGTCCGGCTCGGCAAGGGTATCCCGCAGTCCGGAATCCGAGACCGCATCGGAGGAGAGCTGCATGACGGCCACCGCCTCCCGCCGCCGAAAATCCTCCTCCCGCTTTTCGCCGCGCGCCACGGGCCCCATCAGCGTCGCTCCGAGCGCGAGGATCCCGACGGCGAAGAAAACCTCCTCCCGCAAGGAACGCCGTTTTCGGCCCCTGCTGTATCCGATCGTCGTCTTCATGAAACTCCCCTCCGTTTCGTCCATTTTTGACCGTTTCCGCGATGACCTTGATTTTTTCCCGAATGCATTGACACATCGCGCGGAAATGGATTATAATGTATGATGAGCTATTTTGGAATCAGGAGCGGCTGCGCGCCGGAGAATCTATGACGGAAAACAACCTTACCCCCTATGCCTCCCGGACGGCCGCCGCGGAGCGCATGAAGATCACGGGCTCCCGCCCGGCGGTCTTCTGGATGACCGGGCTTTCCGGCTCGGGAAAATCCACCGTCGCCGCGCTGGCGGAAAAGGCTCTGATCGAAAAAGGACGCGCCGCCCTCATGATCGACGGCGACACCGTACGAACGGGACTTTGCCGCGGTCTCGGCTTCTCCCGGGAAGACCGGCACGAAAACCTGCGCCGGATCGCGGAGCTCGCGAAAATCGCCGCGCTTGCGGGACAGACCGTCTTCGTCTGCACGATCTCGCCGATGACGGCGGACCGGGAGCAGGCGCGCGCGATCCTCTCCCCTGCCGTCCGCTTTTTCGAGGTCTGGATGGCGGCGACGGTCGAAGAATGCGCCGCGCGCGACCCGAAGGGACTGTATCGAAAGGCGTACGCCGGGGAGATCCCGGATTTTACGGGCGTCTCGGCCCCGTACGAAAAACCGGCGCGCCCCGATTTCACCTTCCCCGCGTCGATGTCCGCCGAAGCGTGCGCCGACGTTCTCGTGCAGGCAGCCGAGGAGACCGACTGGGACCTCGAACGCCTCGTGCGCACGATGCTCTTCGCGGCCAAAGAGGCATCCGCCAGAATCATGGCGTACTACAACAGCTCCTACGACGTCGCGTACAAGGAGGACAAGTCCCCCCTGACCTCCGCCGACACCGCGTCGAACGAGATCCTGACGGGCATCTTCCGGCGGGAGTTCCCGGAGTTCTCGATCCTCTCCGAGGAGGAAGCCGATTCGGCCGAACGGCTCTCGAACAACGCCGGCGTCTTCATCATCGATCCCCTCGACGGAACGAAGGAATTCCTCTCCCACAACGGGGAGTTCTGCGTCTCAATCGGGTTTGCGTCCGGGCACCGGGTCCGTGCGGGCGTCATCGCCGTCCCAGCTCAGCGGCTGTTCTACTGGGCGGCCGAGAGCCACGGGGCATACAAGCTCTCCTTCGACGCGCTGACAGAGGATTTCGCGATCGGCGGAGTCGGAGAGAAGCTCTCCGTTTCGGATCGGCGGGACAAGCTCATCGTCGCCGCCAGCCGTTCGCACGGGGACGCCCAGACCGAAGCGCTCCTCGCGGCGAATGAGGACCGCATCCTCTCGACCGTTACGGCGGGCTCCTGCCTCAAGGGCTGCCTCATCGCCGAGGGCAAGGCGGACATCCACTACCGCTTCGGCGCATTCATGAAGGAGTGGGACACCGCCGCCATGCAGGTGATCTGCGAGGAAGCGGGCGCGTCGTTCACCGATCTCCACGGGCGTCCCGTGCACGCGAACCGCGAGGATCTCGTCAACCGCGACGGATTCATCATCCTGAACCGCCCGGAATCCGCGCTGACGATCCCCGACGGGCTTCTCTGACTGCCCGCGCTTCTTTGGCATCACAATCATTCACAGAAGGATTCGAAACAATATATGCAGTACAGCCACCTCGATATGCTGGAGTCGCGGAGCATCCACATCCTCCGCGAATCGTACTCCGCGTTCAAGAATCTCTGCATGCTCTGGTCGATCGGAAAGGACTCGACGGTCCTCCTCTGCCTCGCGCGGAAGGCCTTCTACGGACACGTCCCCTTCCCGCTCGTGCATGTGGACACGCACTACAAGATCCCGGAAATGATCGAATACCGCGACCGTCTCGCGATGGCGTGGAACCTCGACATGATCTACGGCGAAAACCGGGAGGCTCTCGACAGCAAAGAGACCTTCCCGGACGGCCGCGCCACCCGGATCGAATGCTGCCGCCGCCTCAAGACCGAGGCCCTGACGCATACCCTCGCCGGGGACTGGCCGCGGTACCGCCTCAACCACGCGACGGGGCTTTATGAAGTCGATCCGAACCGCGAACCGTTCACGGGCGTCATCGTCGGTGTGCGCGCGGACGAAGAGGGCAGCCGTTCCAAGGAGCGGTATTTCAGCCCCCGGGACCGCGCGGGCGACTGGGATGCGGACGATCAGCCCCCGGAATTCTGGGGACAGTACAAGACCGATTTCGCACCCGGCACGCATGTGCGCATCCATCCCCTCCTCGACTGGACGGAGGTGGATATCTGGGAATACATCCGGCGCGAAGGCGTTCCGGTCGTGTCCCTGTATTTCAATCAGGGCGACGGGAAGCGCTACCGCTCGCTCGGCTGCTGGCCCTGCACCAAGCCGGTGGACTCCGACGCCTCCACGCTCGACGAGATCATCGAAGAGCTCCGGTCCGGCAAATTCGCGCGCGTCGCCGAGAGAAGCGGCCGCGAACAGGACAAGGAGGACGGCGGCGGCCTCGAGGAACTGCGGAGAGGGGGGTATATGTGATGGCGGACGAGAAGCTGCACATGAACATCGTCGTCGCGGGCCACGTGGACCACGGCAAGAGCACCGTCATCGGACGCCTCCTCGCCGACACGCACACCCTCCCCGACGGCAAGATCGAGGGCATCCGGGAACTGTGCCGCCGCACGGGAAAACCGTTCGAATACGCCTTCCTTCTCGACGCGCTGAAGGACGAGCGCGCGCAGGGGATCACCATCGACACGGCGCGCTGCTTCTTCGAGACGGAAAAGCGGAAATACATCATCATCGACGCGCCCGGACACATCGAATTTCTCAAGAACATGATCACCGGGGCCTCCCGCGCGGATGCCGCCCTGCTCGTGATCGACGCGGCGGAGGGGATCTGCGAGAATTCCCGCCGTCACGGATACATGCTCGAGATGCTCGGCATCACGCAGATCGCGGTGCTCGTGAACAAGATCGACCTCGTCGGATATGACCGCGCGGTCTACGACGGGATCGTACGGGATTACACGGAATTCCTCCGCACCATCGGGATCGCTCCGGCGGCGTTCATCCCGGTCTCCGCGATGGAGGGGGACAACATCGCCTCCCATTCGGAGAAGACCCCGTGGTACGACGGTCCGGACGTGCTGGAACAGCTCGACCGCTTCGAGGGCGGCGGACACGAGGACAAAAAGCCTCTGCGCATCCCGGTCGAGGACGTCTACAAGTTCACCGAAGGCGGAGACGACCGCCGCATCGTCGCCGGCCTGTGCGAATCCGGCACCCTCCGGGCGGGCGACGAGGTCGTGTTTTATCCGTCCGGCAAATCCGCCCGCGTGAAAACGCTCGAGGAGTGGTTCATGGACGCAGATTCCTCGCGGCGCCCGGTCGAATTCTCGCGCGGCAAGTCCTGCGGCTTCACGATGGAGACGCAGATCTACGTCCGGCGCGGGGAGATCGCCTGCAAGGCCGGGGAAGAGCCGCCCGCCGTGGGACGCACCTTCCGCGCGAGCATGTTCTGGCTCGGGAAATCGCCGCTCGTGCCCGGGAAGGAATACATCATCAAATCCTGCACGGCGAAAACCGTCTGCCGGATCGCGAAGATCCACTCGGTCCTCGACGCCGCTTCCCTCGGGAAGACGACGGACGCGGCACAGGCTCGCCGGCATGATATCGCGGACTGCACGATCGTCTGCGAGCGCGAGATCGCCTTCGACATCGGGGCGAGCCTTCCCGCAACGGGACGGTTCGTGATCGTCGACAACTACGAGATCTCGGGCGGCGGGATCATCACCGAGGTTCTGCCGGACGAGGAAAACGCGAAAGGCTCGTCCGCCGCCGTCAGCCCGGCCGAACGCGCGAAATACCTCCGTCAGAAGCCCCTCACGGTATCCGTCCCGGACGAAGAAACGGGCAGGACGCTGGAACGCGCGCTGTTCGAGGAAGGCCGGATCGCCTACTATGCGCCGCGTCTCTCCGACGAGCAGAAGAACGCGCTCCTCGCGGCCGGCCTCATCGTTCTCACCGCCGGCGACGGAGAAGTCACCGCGTCCGGCAGCCTCGCCGAGGACGTGACCGCGGTCCTGCTCGCCTCCGACAACGCGCTTGAAATCTGAGAGAGGAGAAGCTGATGAAACCGATGAACGACTACCGCTTTGTGCGCGGCGTGAACTACTATCCCTTCCCGACCGACGAGGAAAGGCTCCGCCGGGAGCTCTCCTTCGGACGCCGCGTGAACCTCAACGCCCTGCGCGTCTGGCTCGATTTCCACACCTGGGAACGCCGCGGAGCGGACTATGTGGGCCGCCTGGTCGAATCCGTCCGGGTCGCATACGACTGCGGCTATCAGACCATGCCGATCCTCTTCAACGGCAACGGCGAGAACTCCGCGACGATCCCGCGCGACCGCTGGCCCGCCATGGAGGCCTACGTCGCCGAGATCGTGACCGCGCTGCGCGACGAGCCGGGACTCCTCGCTTGGGATGTGATGAACGAGCCGCTCTGCTGCTGGTGGATCGACGGCTGCGCTGACGCGGAGGAGAAGGCGCGGCGGAAGGAAACCGTCTGGGAGTTCCTCCGCCACTTCATCCCCTGCGTCCGCGAGCACGATCTGAAGAACGCCGTCACGGTCGGCTACACGACCGCGTGGGAGGCCGAGGATTCGATCAACGCGCTGACCGATCTCATCACCTTTCATGACTACAGCCCGACCCGCGCCGTCATCGAAGCGAATTTCGCCCGCGCGGCGGAAATCGGAAAGAAGTTCGGCCAGCCCGTCCTGCAGACCGAAACCGGATGCCTCGCGCGCTGCAATCCCTACGACATGGCGCTCGAAACCTGCGAGAAATACGGCATGGGCTGGATGGTCTTCGAGCTGATGATCCACGACCGCTGCGACTCCGAGCACGGCGTCTTCTATGCGGACGGCACCGTGCGGGACCCCGCGACGATCGCCGCGATGATGGGATGCTACCGCTGCCGGGATCTCGGCACGATCGTCGTGCCCGTCCCGAACCGCGAAGGTCATGCGGCCCGCGCGATCGACGGGATCAAACAGGCGCTGACCGAATATACCGACGACGCCTTCGATTACCGCCCGTCCGACATCGTCAAGCTGCTCGACGCCTGCGAGGTCGCGGCGAACCTGCTCGAATGCTGCGATCTCGTCCCCATGGCGACGCCGCCGACCGCAAAGATCCTCGCCTGGAGACGTCTCACGGACGCCGGGCAGAAGCCGCCGCTCGGCGAAGTCCGCGCGTTTGCCTACGGACTTGCGAAGGAGCTGAAAGAGCTCTGCCAGATCCTTTGAAAGCAAAAACCGAGAGGGACCATCCGCCGGGACAGTCCCTCTTTTTGTGATGTCCGGATTCAGATGATCCCCGAGACGGTCAGCGTCGCGGTGCCGGGATCGGCAGTCCAGACGCCGGTCGCGGGATCCTGCGCGTAGGTCGCCCCCGGGATCGAGAGCACGCCGTCCCCTGTGGCGAATTCGCCGGTGGTCTCGTCGTACGTGTACTGATCGGGCGTCAGCGTCACGCCGTCAAGCGTCACGACGAGATCCGTGAGGATGGGCGAGAAGGTGTCGCGGATCACGACGCCGTCCTCTTCCGTGGTCGCCGCACCCGTGTTTTCCACCTCAAAGGTGTACGTCACGCGGCTGTTCTCGGTGACGACCGTCGGGCTGACGCTCTTGACGATCGAGAGGTCCGCCGCCGTTTCCGCCGTGACGACGGCAGAGTCGGAGACCTCGCCCGTGACGCCCGCGCCCGTGACCGTCGCCGTGTTCTCGATCTGCCCGCCTTCGCCGAGAGGCGCGTATTCGTTCGCGTCGGCAAGGTAGACGAGCGTGGTGACGCCGTTCGCCGGGACGTCGATCCCCTCGAACGTGAGCGTACTTCCGACCGTCACCTCCGGCGCGGGTCCTTCGACGCCGTCCGTGAAGAGAAGCGCGGAACCGTCGACGTAGGTCAGCGGGAGCACGGTGACCTTTTCCGTCGTGTCCCCGTCCGCCTCATACGCGCCGAGGTCGTCGGTGACGGTGAGCCCCGTGAGCGGCGTATCGCCGGTGTTCTGGATGTTCACGACATAGGTGATCCTGCTCCCCTGCGCATACGTGCCGGGCGTCGCGGTCTTGACGATGCTGACGGCGTCCACGATCTCGCCGACGGTGATGTTGGAGGCGCGGGTGACGCCTCCGAACGTGATGGTGGCCTGATTCTGGAAGGTTGCCATTTTTCTTTCCTTTCCGGGCCGCATGGCAGCAGCCCGCCGCATTCCGGAGAGACGGGAGACGACCCGCCCCTCCTCTCACAGGATATGCGTCCCGGCTCCCCGGCGTTCGGCGCGGCGGGTTTTTACACGATCTCCAAATTGTTAATATAATTGTCACCAATTCCCTCTGCAATCGATGTATAATATTGTCGCCGGGGAATCGCCCCGGATAAGGAGAATTGTATGGAAAAGAAAAAGAAACTCTATTGCGTTGCGAACGCACACCTCGACACCCAGTGGAACTGGACCATTCAGGACACGATCCGCGACTGTGTGAAGAGCACCCTCGAGCGGAACTTCTATCTGATGGATAAGTACCCGCACTACCGCATGAATTTCGAAGGCGCGTTCCGCTATAAGCTGGCGAAGGAGTATTACCCGGACCTCTACGAAAAGCTGAAGGGCTATATCGCCGAAGGCCGCTGGAACGTCGCGGGGTCCACCTGGGACGCCATGGACGCGAACGTCCCGTCCTCCGAGGCCCTCATGCGTCAGATCCTTTACGGGAACGGATTCTTTGAAAAGGAATTCGGCAAAAAGAGCACCGACATCTTCCTCACCGACTGCTTCGGTTTCCGCTATGCCCTGCCCTCCATCGAAGCCCATATGGGCCTGAACGGCTTCTCCACGCAGAAGCTCGTCTGGGGCGTCGGCTCTCCGATCTACAACGAAGACGGCACCGTCACCCGCCCCGAGCCCGAAGACCGCGACACGCCCAGAGAACAGCGCAAGCCGCGCATGGACCTCGGCAAATGGATCGGCCCGGACGGCAAAGGCGTCGCCGTTTCCCTTCTCGAAGGCGACTATACCTACAACTTCAACAATCCGCACGGTCCGGAGCACAAACCGGACGAGCGTCCCGTCGGCGAGCGTCAGGAATACCTGCGCGCCATCGAGCACAACGAGAAATACACCGGCATCCCGTCCCGCTCCATGTACTTCGGCACCGGCGACTACGGCGGATCCTGCAAGGAGATCTCCGCGAAGATGCTCAACGAGGCGATCGACAAAAACGGCGAAAACCTCTACGAAGTCATCGCCGCCTCCACCGACGACATTTTCAACGACCTCACCCCCGAGGAGTTCGAGAATCTCCCGACCTACGACGGCGTGCTTCTGATCCCCCACGGCTCCGGCGCCGTCACCTCCCACACCATCAACAAGAGATGGAACCGCAAGAACGAGCTGCTCGCGGACTCCGCGGAAAGAGCGGCGGTCATGGCGGCATGGCTCGGTGCGTCCGAATACCCGGAGGAAAGACTCCTCACGGCCTGGCAGACCTTCCTGTGGCATCAGTTCCACGACGACCTGCCCGGCACCTCCATCGCTTCCGCGTACGTCTTCACCTACAACGATTACGTCATCGCCCTCAACATGTTTGCGGCGGAGCTGAACAAGGCTGTCGGCGGCGCTGCAAAGGCCCTCGACACCAACGTAACGGGCACGCCCGTCGTGGTCTACAACCCCGTCTCCACCGCGCGCAACGACATCGTCACCGTCTCGCCCATCGACATCGACAAGCCGTACGTCCGGGTGTTCGCTCCCTGCGGATGCGAAGTCCCCGCGCAGTACGACGCCGCGGCGAAGACCTTGAAATTCGCCGCGAAGACGCCCGCGGTCTCCTGCGCCGTCTTTGACGTCCGGCCCTCCGACGAGCCCTCTCCGCTCGCCGCGTCCGTCTCGGTCACCGAACGCACGGTCGAGAACGAGCGCTACCTCGTTACCATCGATGAGAACGGCGACATCGCCTCCATCGTCGACAAGGCCAACGGCAATCAGGAACTCCTCTCCGCGCCCGCCGGCCTCGAGATCGGCCCCGACACCTCGCAGAACTGGCCGTCTTGGGAGCTCGTCTGGACGGATTCCCTCGAAGAGCCGATCCGCGTGAAGGACAACGTGAAGATCGAGATCGCGGAGAACGGCCCCGCCGTCTGCTCCCTCAAGATCACCCGCACGCACGGCGGTTCCTCCTTCGAGCAGACCGTGCGCCTCACCGCCGGCGGACAGCGCGTCGACGTGGCCTGCAAGGTCGACTGGTTCGAGAGAGCCTCCAACCTCCGCGCCGCGTTCCCGCTCGCCGTTTCCAACCCGAAGGCGGCGTTCGACCTCGGCCTCGGCGCGATCGAGAGCGGCAACACCGATTCCTTCCCGTACTATCAGCACGTCGTGCACCAGTGGGCGGATCTGACGGCCGAGGACGGCTCTTACGGCGTGTCGATC
>JAFYBI010000021.1 GCA_017540285.1 Clostridia bacterium
AATGACATCGTTTTGGCTTTGGCGTTTCCGAATCCGGAACCCGGTTTTATAACTGCATTTCTCCCTGTTCAGGAGGAAAAGCAACACTCCTCCCCGGATTCCTTCATCACCGCCGCACTTCTTTCAAAAACCTCTTGCACAATCCCCCGGAATGTGGTAAAATACAAAAAAGAACGGCACCTCGGAGGCGGCTATGACCAACAGAGAACGCGCGATGAACATTCTGCACTACCGGCCCGCCGACCGTCTGCCCGCCGTGCACTTCGGCTACTGGGGCGAGCTCCTCACCGAATGGGCGGATCAGGGAAAGATCCCGCGGGAGCTGGCGGAAGGGAACTGGGACGGCAGCGAAAAGGAACGGGAGCTCGACCGCCTCATCGGCTGGGATTTCAACTGGTATCACTGCACCGGCTCGAACAACGGCCTGTCCCCGGGATTCGAGACCAAGGTCCTCGAGGTCCTGCCCGACGGGACCCGGCGCATCCAGAACAGCGCGGGCATCATCGAGCGGCATAAGCCCGGCGTCATCTCGATCCCCTCGGAGGACGACTACCTCCTGAAGGACCGCGAGGCCTTCGAGACCCTCTACCGCCCGAAGATGCAGTTCTTCCCGGAGCGCGTGAACGTCGAATACTACAAGCATTTCAACGAGACGCGGCCGACGGACGTCCCGATCGGGCTGCACCTCGGCTCCGTGCTCGGCGACATCCGCAACATGACCTCGGTCGTCGGGATGAGCTACCTCCTGTACGACGAGGACGAGGACCTCTTCGCCGACCTCGTCGACACCTACGCGGAGATGCAGTACCGGTGTGCCGAGACGATCCTCGGGACCGGCGCGAAATTCGATTTCGCCCACTTCTGGGAGGACATCTGCTTCAAGAACGGGCCGCTCGTCTCCCCGGAGATCTTCGGCGAGCTCTGCGGCAAGCACTATAAGAAGCGCTGCGACCTCTGCCATGCTTACGGCATCGACATCATCTCCCTCGACTGCGACGGCGTCGTCGGACAGCTTCTGCCGACATGGTTCGAGAACGGCGTCAACACCATGTTCCCGATCGAGGTCGGGGTCTGGGGCGATCAGTTCGAGCCCGCGCGGCAGAGATTCGGCCCCGGGATGCGCGGCGTCGGCGGCATGGACAAGACCGCCCTGCGCAAGGACAAGGCCGCGGTGGACCGGGAGATCGAGCGCCTGAAGCGGCTCGCGTCGATGGGCGGGTTCCTCCCGTGTCCCGATCACCGTCTCATGCCCGGCACCAAATTCGAACTCGTGCAGTACTACGCCGAGGAAATCAAGAAGATCCGGCTGTAAAGCCCGTCGAAATACAAATAATACACTCTTTTCCGAAAAGGAGCGCACCATGAATACCGAACTTCTCAACGAAATTTCCGAGAACCTGCAGCGCGGCAAAGCCAAGGTCGTGAAGCAGCTGGTCGAGCAGGCCGTCGCCGAGGGCATCGAGCCTGCCGTCATCCTCAATGAGGGACTTCTCTCCGGCATGAACGTCATCGGCGAGAAATTCAAGACCAACGAAGTCTACGTCCCCGAGGTCCTCGTCGCCGCGCGCGCGATGAACATGGGCGTCGGCGTCCTGAAGCCCCTTCTCGCGGACGCGGGCGTCAAGGCGAAGGGCAAGGTCTGCATCGGCACCATCCAGGGCGACCTGCACGACATCGGCAAGAACCTCGTGAAGCTGATGTTCGAGGGCAAGGGACTCGAGGTCATCGACCTCGGCACGGACGTTTCCCCGGACACCTTCGTGCAGACGGCGATCGATCAGAACTGCCAGATCATCGCCTGCTCCGCCCTGCTGACCACCACCATGGGAGGCATGGAGGAGGTCGTGAAGAAGGCCGAGGAGGCCGGGATCCGCGACAAGGTAAGGATCATGATCGGCGGCGCGCCGGTGGACGACGCGTACTGCCAGAAGATCGGCGCGGACGCCTATACCCCGGACGCGGCGTCGGCTGCGGACAAGGCCGTCGAGCTCTGCGAGGAGCTTCTGGGCGACATCGCCTGAAGGGCGCAGGACCATGAACGCGGAGGATTTCGCGGCGGTCTCGGAGAAGCTGACCGGGATCGCCATGACGGCGGGGGCATTTCGCGCGGGCATCGTCCCGACGGCTGCGGTCAAGACGGACGCGGCCTTCCGGAAGATGTGCGAGCAGAATCTCTGCGGCAACTACGGGCGCAGCTGGATGTGTCCCCCGGACGCGGGCCCGATCGAGGAGCTGATGGCCGAGGTGCGCGCCTATTCGCACATCCTCGTCTATCAGACGGTCGGCGAGCTCGAGGACAGCTACGACTTCGAGGGCATGATGGAGGCCGGCGCGCGCCACAATCAGGTGGTGAACCGGGTGCGGGACGCGATGAAGGCGGAGCCGCTTCGGAAGGTGCTGCATCTCGGGGCGGGCGGCTGCCGGATGTGCGAGGTCTGCGCGAAGAAGACGGGCGAGCCGTGCCGGCATCCGGACCTCGCCATGTCGTCGCTCGAGACCTACGGGATCAACGTGTCCGAGCTCGCGAAGGCGGCGGGCATGAAGTACATCAACGGACAGAACACCGTGACCTATTTCGGCGCGGCGCTGTTTGATCTGTAAAAGAGGCAATGCCATGACGAACGAACGGACGGTCACGGTGAAGGTCGGGGACGCTCTCATCCCGACGCGCATCGGAGACAATCTCGGCGCGCTGCTGTCGGATCGCGTTTCGGACGCCGGCGGCTCTTTCGCCATGCCCTGCGGCGGTCACGGCCGGTGCGGGAAGTGCCGTGTGAAGGTCACGGGCGGCGTCTCCCCTCTGACGGAGCGGGAGCGGTCCGTATTGAGCGAACGGGAAATCGAAGAGGGCGTGCGGCTCGCGTGTCTGACGTCGGTGACGGGGGACTGCGAGGTGACGCCGTGCGAGGCGGGCGGGCAGTCCCAGATCCGGGCGGACGGGACGCTTCCCGCTTTTTCGCTGTCTCCGATGTTTTGCCGCTTCGGTGCGGCGCTTGACATCGGGACGACGACGCTGGCGGCGCGGTTATACGATCCGGCGGGGCGGCTCCTCGCCGAGATGACCGAGCTGAACCCGGAATCGGCCTGGGGCGCGGACGTCATCAGCCGCATGGAGGCCTGTCTCGCCGGACACGCGGCGCAGATCGCCGAAACGATCCGGTCGGCGGCGGACGGGATGCTCACGGCAATGGCGGCGGAGGCCGGGATCCGGGCGGAGGAGATCGACGCGATGGTGATCACGGGAAACACCGTGATGCTGCACCTGTTGACCGGGGACGACGTGGAGCCGATGACGCACGCGCCGTTTCAGGCGAACCGTCTCTTTGGCGAATTCGTGACGGCCGGGGAGATCGGGCTGTCCGCGCTCTCTCCCGACGTGAGGATCTATCTTCCTCCCTGTGCGGCGGCGTTCGTCGGGGCGGACATTTCGACGGCGCTGCTGGCCTCGGAGATCTGCCGTTCGGAGCGCACCGCGGTCCTCGTGGACATCGGGACCAACGGCGAGATGATGCTCTGGCACCGGGGCGAGCTTCACGCGACCTCCACGGCGGCGGGACCGGCGTTCGAAGGCGCGGGCATATCGATGGGCATGGGCGGACGCGCGGGTGCGGTCGACCGGGTGAAGGTGGAGGACGGGGAGATCGCTGCCCACGTGATCGGGGACGCGGCGCCCGTCGGCATCTGCGGGAGCGGGCTGGTCGACGCGGTGGCGTGTCTGCTCGCGGTGGACGCGCTCGACGAGACGGGCTTTCTCGAGGACGATCCGGCGATGATCGCGGATCCGGTGTGTCTGACGCAGGACGATATCCGGCAGGTACAGCTTGCGAAGAGCGCGATCCACGCCGGGATGCGGACGCTGCTCGCGGCGGCGGGCGTGGACTGCGGCGAGGTCGAAGAGCTGGCGGTGGCGGGCGGCTTCGGGAGCTATCTCGACATCCATAACGCCGTGGCGATCGGGCTTCTCCCGGAGGAGCTCGGGGATCGCGTGCGGGTGCTCGGGAATGCCGCGCTGGCGGGAGCGTCGATGCTTCTGCTCGCCGGGGATCTGCGCGGGGAATGCGAAGCGCGGGCCCGCGGGGTGAAGATGGTGGCGCTCGCGGCGAATCCCGTCTTTGCGGCGGAGTACATGGAGAGAATGATGTTCTAAAGGAAAAGAATATTTGCAGCGCGCACCCTTTCCCCGCGGTGCGCGGGGACAAAAAGAGCGCGCGTCGAAGGTGCGCGCGGAGAGAGACGGCCTGGCCGTTTCTCTTTTTTTGCGCGCTGACGCTTGCGGGGATGAATCGACCAAGTCGATTGTTTTTTTCGCCTGCGCGGCTGGCGGACAAGAGGGCTCCGGAGCCGCCCTCTTGCCAATCACCGCTCCCAGAGGCGCCGTTCCTCGCCTCTGGACTCCAACCCTCCCTCAGGTATAACCTCCCTTCTAATCGTGAAGCTCCGTCCAATGAAGCATAACGCCTC
>JAFYBI010000264.1 GCA_017540285.1 Clostridia bacterium
CGCTCCTCGGCAAATGCGAGCTTCTCCCGACGGCGAAGATCGCGCTCGAGACGCAGCGGCTCCAGGAGGGCATCTACTTTTCCGAGAAGCTCGGCCGCGAGGTCACGTCGGAGGAGATCGAAGCGCTCTCCGTCTCGAAGGCCCTCGAGATCCCGAACATCGCGCTCTGACGCATGATGCGTCCGAAACCATACGAAAAAGGCCGCCCGTTTGAGCGGCCTTTGATTTTGGGTTCGGATCGATGTGCTTACGGCTCGAGTTCGTAGACCTTGTTGAAGATCTTTTCCATCTGCTTGGTCATCGCCTTCTGGATGCCCTTGTACTTGGAGGCGATGTTCGCGTTGTTGTCAGCCAGGCAGTCGCGGATCATGTACGGGATTCTCTGGAAGACGGTCTCGCCGAACTGGAAGGAGAAGTCGAACAGACGGCCGGCCATGATGAGCTCGACCATGTCCGCGGTCTCCTGGTCGGTGGAGTACTTGCCCTTCAGAGCGACGTCATAGTATGCCGGGTACACGGACTTGTAGGATTCCGCGCAGAGGACTTCGTAGACCGGGCCGATGAAGTCGATCTGGCTGTACAGGGAGGTCGCGATGCAGAACACGGTGAACTTGTCGTCCGCGTTGGTGTAGTAGTTCTGCTGGGCTTCGTCCCACTTCGGATACGGGAGCATGCTGTACGGGGATTCCATGTCGCGCAGGGTCGCGAACGCCGCGTAGAAGCGCATCGGCGCGAACACGAGCTGACCGTTGAGGAACCACTTCTGCTCGTCATACTGCGTGGAGAGCTTTGCGAAGCCCTGGTTGTTGTAGTGGAAGTCGAGGAGCTTTTCGAGCTCGGAGACGGTCTTGTCGTCCATGAAGGTGATCACGACGTTGCCGTCATCGTCACGGCCGACGTAGTGTCCGCCGAACGCGTTGAACCAAACGTCCGCCGGGTTGACGATGCAGTCGCCGAAGCCGTACTGGTCGTTTGCGATGTCGCTCTTGCCGTTGCCGTTGAGGTCGACGTACATGTCGCTCACCATCGCGGAGAGCTGGTCGATGGTCCACTTGCCCTCGTTCACGAGGCCGTAGAGATCGGACGCGGCATAGCCGTAGTTCGTCGCGAGGTCGAGGTTCGCGAACACGCAGTGCGTGTAGGTCATGGACGTGGTCGCAAGGTCGGAGCAGACGGTGTAGAGGATGCCGTTGACCGTCGCGTCGTCGTTCGCGAGCTTGTTGTGCCAGGGCTGGTTGAGATCGACGTAGGGGATGGTGAGCCAGTTGAGGACGGACTGCGAGTTGATCGGCTGGTAGGACATGTAGTCATAGCATCCGATGAGGTGGTAGTCGTCCGTGCCGGCCTTCGCGATCTTCGCGGGGATCGAGTACGGAGAGCCGTCTCGCTGGCAGGTGATCTTGATGTCGAAGCGGTCTTCGACCTTCACGTTGCGGTTGTAGACAGCGTCGTTGCAGGCGTCGCCGTTGAGCTCTTCCGCGACGATCTCCTCTTCGTACTGGTCGCCGTCGGTGGTGGCCACGCGGAGCTCCGCGCCGTTGAATTTCATTTCGGGGACGTTGTCCGGGATGCGCTGTCTCAGCTCATAGTCGCTGAGCTCTTCCTCGGTGTCGCCCTCGACCTCGGTCGGGGTCACGTTCTGGGCGCCGGGGGTGTCCTCGTTCTTGCCGGTTTCCGCGTTGTTGTTCGAGCAGGCGGACATGGCGAAGGTCATGAGGACCATCAGCGCTGCGAGAATTACCGAAAGAATTCTCTTGTTGCTTTTCATGGTTTTCTCCTTACTTATGTTGCGTTTGGGGATTTCGTTTCTGCCGGCACGCCGCGGGTCGCCCCGATCCGTGCCTGCATTGATACGTAGTATTATACCGCGAAATCGCCTTTTTGTCAAGCGGATTTCAACCGCCGGTTTCCTCTCGGTCAACGTTCCCGTCCGCGGCGGACAAAGACGAAGGTGTCGTTTTGGATAAATCCGCATGATTTTCGGAATCTCTTTTTGTGCATGTTTACCTATTATTCAAAATGCTTTCTCAAATTGAAATCACGCGGACCGGCCGGAAGCAATAGAGAATTTTCATTCCTTTTTTTGTGCATAATACCGAAAAGTATTCCCGACCGTCCAATACCCTTCCTCGTGGTACTGCTGAACGATCGCGACCTGATGCGCGCGCCACTCCTCTTCCGCCATGCTGTACGCGCGGCGGTAAAGCGTTTCGGGATACTCGCCGTCGAGCTCCCGCTTGATGATCCTCGTCTCGCGGTACTCATAATCGTTCGGCCAGAGCTGCTCGACATACATCGCCGTGACGAAGACCGTATTCTGTCCGACGGCGCAGCTGCCGAGCCAGCGGATCGATTCGGACGCGTCCCAGAGCTTCTCGCGCGTCACGCCCGTCGTCAGCCAGAGCGAGCCGCTGCCGAGCGTATCGATGCCGAAGCCGTCGACCTTGACGCCGCGGAACCGGTTCTCGCAGAAGTAGACGATCCGCCCGTCGTCCTGCATCCGAAAGTCCGCGACCTTCGACGCGATCTTCTTCGGCTTGTAGGCGATGACGTCCGTGCGCCAGAGGGTCCCGTCCGCGCAGAGCCAGACGCAGCGGTCCCCCTTCAGGCGGAATTTCACGACGTCCCGGCCGAGCACCTCCGGCTCCTCCGCGTTCGGATCGCGCCGGTAGAGGTCGCAGCTGACCCCGCGCTGCCAGCGTCCGAGGTAGATCACATACTTCCCCGCCGCGCCGCAGTAGGCGTTCGTATAGGTCGCGAGGGTCCTGCGCGTGCCGAGCTCCGGATCGAGGAGCAGGACCCGGTGCTCCACCTCGTACCACCGCTTGCCGTACTCCCCGGACTGGAGCACGATCTTCCCGTCGCAGATCCCGTAGGCGTCGCTGATGCCGAGCGAGATCCGGCAGGCCTCCCCGGCTTCCAGATCGACGCACGAGAGATACTTCACCTGGGAATCTCCGCCCTGCATCGCGTCCTCCCCGCTCTCCATGAAGAGCACGCCGTCGCGGATGACGAACAGGAAGCAGACCCGGTCGAAGAATTCGATCACCTTGTGAAAGGTCGCGGTGTTGATGTCGTAGCGCATGACGTAGGACCGTTTCGGATTTTCCAGAATTCCCGCGTGGTCGTATCCTTCCGGCCACTCCTCCGTCCGGTAGCCGATGAAGTAGAGGTTCCCCTTCCAGTAGCGGACGAAGGACTCCGCGATGTCCATCCCGTGCGTGCACCGTTTGCCGACGCGGCAGTCGGGATCGATGCAGATCCGGGAGGGCGTTCCCTCCGCGTCGTAGTAGACGATCCCGTCCGGGAAGTTGGTTTCACCGTTCGCCGGGATGCGCATGCGCCGGAAGACGAAGACGCCGCCCTCCCCGTCCTCGACGAAGTCCGGGCTCGATCCCTCGTAGGGCGCGGTAAAGGTGACGGAATAGCCGAGGTAGTCGACGAAACCGTCCGTGTAGTCGGAAATCTCCGGCAGATCGTAGCCGTATTTGCTGTCGTAGGGGACGTAGCCCTCCTGGTCCTCGCGCTCGAGATACTCCTCGAGGTACCACTCCCGGTCGATGCCGATCTCATTCTTCTTCTGCTCCGGCGTCTCCTCCGGCTCCCGCTGCGCGCAACCGGCAAAGATCGCGCATGCCGCCGCCAACAGGATCGCCCACCGCGCGGTCCGCTTCATTCCGCCGCCTCCTTTTCCCGTTTTCCGCTCTACCGCTCGCCTCTTTTATACGATTATAACATAGTTGTTCAGTTTACGCAAGTCTTTACAAGAAATTTAACAAAGTTTTTTACATCGTTCGCGCATGAGAAAAGGCTCCGGAGATCCGGAACCTTTTGCGCTTTCACGCTTTTCGGAGTGGCGAGACTCGAACTCGCGGCCTCGACATCCCAAATGTCGCACCCTACCAACTGGGCTACACCCCGTCATGTTATTCGATTTTGGAAGTACAGCTCTCCCCCGCTCTTTCTGCGCGTGCGACACGGCATGCCGCACCCAACCAATCGGGTTTCACCCGGGCTGCACCCCGAACATTCAACGCCCATTATTATACCGCATTTTCTCCGTTTTGTCAACCCAAGGCGGAAAAAAGACGCCCTGCCGGGTGACAGAGCGCCTTTCGTGCGGGTATCTCAGACGATCAAAGGATCTTCTGCAGGTCGTGTTCCTTGGTGAAGGAGACAAGCTCGTCCACCGTCGTGAAGGCGAGGCCGGTGACCGTGTCCGCGCAGCCGTAGTAGATCGCGATGCGGCCGGTGTCGGCGTCAGCCAGCGCGGCGCAGGGGAACGTGACGTTCGGGACGTCGCCGACGCACTCGTAGAGCTCCCACGGCGCGAGGATGTAGTCGGAGGTGCGGTGCAGGACCTTCCACGGCTCGTCGAGGTCGAGGAGCGCGCAGCCCATGCGGTACACGAACCCGTTGCAGGTCGTGAGCACGCCGTGGTAGATCAGGAGCCAGCCCTCGTCCGTCTCGATCGGCGCGGGTCCGGGACCGACCTTGGTGGACTGCCAGGCGGATTCGTTACCGCGGTAGGTGCCGAAGACGAAGCGGTGTCTGCCCCAGAACTCCAGATCCTTCGACTGGCTGAGGTAGATGTCGCCGAACGGGGTGTGGCCGGTGTCGGACGGGCGGGAGAGCATCATATACATGCCGCCGATCTTTCGCGGGAAGAGCACGCCGTTGCGGTTGTAGGGCAAAAACGCGTTTTCGAGCTGATGGAAGGTCTTGAAATCCTCCGTCCACGCGACGCCGATGGTCGGGCCGTGATAGCCGTTGCACCAGGTCACGTAATACTTCCCCTCGAGGGGGATGATGCGGGCGTCGTAGCGGTACTGGTGCGGGGCGATCTCCGGATCCGCGCCGACGAGGTTGAGCGATTCGTCCTCGATCTTCCAGGAAAGGCCGTCGTCCGAGCGGCCGGCGAAGAGGTCCATCGAGATGGAGCGGCTGTCGCAGC
>JAFYBI010000265.1 GCA_017540285.1 Clostridia bacterium
CTCGATCTTCCAGTGGATGCCGTCCTCGGAACGCCCGGCGAACAGATCCATGGAGATGGAGCGGCTGTCGCAGCGGAACACGCCCGCGAATCCGTCCTCAAAGGGAACCACCGCGCTGTTGAAGACGCTGTTGGACCGCTTGTTGCCGTTCCGCCCGATGATCGGGTTCTTCGAATAGCGCCATACGGGATCGGTGTAGCCCTGCGGCTTGTCCTCCCAGGGGAGATTGGGGATCGCGCTGCCGATGATCTTTGCCATGGGATTTCCTCCGTTGATGTGTGATGGTTTTGTTACGGTTCCATTATAAGGGGCGCTCGGGCGAAAAACAAGGGGAAAAATGTGAATTTCCTTCCAAAGGCGTCAGAGGCGTCAGAAGGTCTCCGTCGGGCAGTCCGCGAGCGCGAGGCACCCGGCGGGCCCTCCGAGGAGCGCGATGCCCGGGATGAAGCAGTCGCCGTCCCGGATCGCCGCCTCCTCCAGCGAGGCGTTCTTCACGCCGTCGAGGAGCGGCAGCGCGCAGGCCGATGCCACCGCAGCCGTTCCGTACGCCCGGAGCGAGCACGAAGGCCCCGTCTCCCGGGTCACCTGCCAGAGCAGCGAGACGTCGGACGCGCGGCAGGCGTCGGGCGTATCATGGAAGGTCGTAAAATAGCGCTGCGCGGTGTCGATCTTCGCGCCGCCGTATTCCCCGGTCTCCATGAGGTCCCCGCTCACAAGAGCCGCGCCGCCGTCGAGCAGCTCGCGCACCTCGGGCCGGTCGAGCACGTCCTTCCCCTCCCCGCCGAGGACGAGGCAGACGCGCTCCGTGTCCCAGTTCTCCGGGATCAGCCGCACGAAGGGGATGCATACGCCGCCCTCCGCCATCGCAACACTCTTCTCGATCCGCACGCCGTCCGCGGTCTCCGTATTCGGATCCGCCGTCCGCGCTTCCTTGCCGATGCCCGTCATCCAGCGGAGCATCTTCCGCTTTTCCGGGGCGGGCAGCCTCTTCACCGCCGCCGTGCGCTCTTCGCAGAACGCCGCGAAAAACGCGTCGTCGTCCGAGAAGCCCGGTGCGTGACCGGCGTCGCGGAACCACGTCAGATCCAGCACGTCGCCGACGTCGACCGGCCGCTCGTCCCAGGTGATATCCCGGCCCATGAGGTGCTTCGCGAAGAAGGAATAGACCCGCCGTCTGGTTTTGGCGTTGTACTGGTGCTCCGCGACCTGATAATACGTCTCGAAATCCGCCTCCGCGCCGTACAGCCGGTAGACGTCCCGGATCGCGGGGGCCTCGAGCGTCTCCTGCTCGCGCGTCCAGTCGCCGGTCGAGCCCGCGAGGAAGAGGGGACGCGGCGCGATGAGGGAGCACATTTCGCCGTTGTCCGTATCCCGCCGCAGACCCGGCGCGTTCTCACAGGCGCATCCGCCCTGCATCAGGAGGGAGATCATGTTGATCGGCGCGGCCGCCCGGATCCGCTCGTCGAGCAGCGCGAGGAACAGCGACTGCGAACCGCCGCCCGACGCGCCCGTGACGCCGATGCGGTCCGCGTCGACCTCCGGCATGCCCTCGAGCAGATCGAGCGCGCGGATGTTGTTCCACAGCTGGACGCCGAGGCCGTTCGAGAGCCACAGCTCCCGTTCGCCGCCCCCGTATCCGTGGGAGATCTGCCGGCTGTCCACCATGCCGATCATGTCGGTCACGAGGCAGACGAACCCCATCATCGCGAAATTGGCGATCTGCTGCGGATAGTCGGCGGCCTCGGTCCGGGTCAGCCGCTGACGCTCCCAGTGGCCGATGACGCTGAGGATCGCCGGGTGTTTCCCTTCCGGCATCGGATCGGGCAGATAGAGATTCCCGGTCGACCAGAAGCCGGGGCGGGTCTCGAACATGATCTTCTCGATGCGGAAGCCGTCGTATTCCCCGGCGGGCTCGCGGCGGACGTTCAGGGGCGTCCTCTCCGGCCAGGGATAGAGGCCCGCCGCCATCCGCAAGCCGAAACGGAGCTCCTCGCGCCGCCGGTCCGCCTCAGCGCGGGAGTCAAAGCGCGTCGGGGCAAAGCGCGTGTCGGTATGGCGCTCCGCCGTGAGCCGGTGATCCGCCGGGACGCCCGGCAGGACGCGATAGGCTGGATTGTTCATCGGAAAGTCCTCCTCGGTTTCCATACAGGTTCTTCTTTTCGGATTATAGCAGAAATCCCGGCAAAAGGCAAGGGGAGAAACGGATTTCGGCGGAATTTGCCACGGGCGGCGGGGAGATTTTTAAATAAAACGTAAATTCATCCGTTTTCGCTTGCTTTTCAGGGCGTTCTATGCTATAATTAATATCTGCAAACCGTCCGTTTGCCATCGAAATCAATAACGAATAACCTGTGAATCAAGGCCATACCAGCCGGGGGAGCAGCGGGTCCCTGTACTCGAAGTCCGCTACAGCGAGGGTGGATTCCTTCCCCGAGAACGGAGCTTGTACAGTCTGTGCCGCACGGAATGTGTTGACGAATGGGTCTCGCGCGATTCGCGGCTGTGAACCATGTCAGGTGGGGAACCAAGCAGCATTAAGCAGTTTTGCGGATGCGCCGCGAGGCAGCCTGTTCTGAGCAGGAACTGCGGCGTCGTGTATGACCCTCCGTCCGACGGGAGGGTGTATGGTCTTGATTTGCGGGTTATTTCCGTATCGTCGTCCGGGAGGCGTGACATGCATCAGGCTCTTTACAGAAAATACAGACCGCGCGCCTTCGACGGTGAGGGCGGCGTCACCGGGCAGGATCACGTGACCTCCGTCCTGCGGTACGAAACCGAAAACGGACGCACGTCCCATGCCTATCTCTTCTGCGGGCCGCGCGGGACCGGCAAGACCACCTGCGCGAAGATCCTCGCGAAGGCCGTCAACTGCGAGCATCCCGTCCGCGGCAATCCCTGCGGCGAATGCTGGGCGTGCCGGTCCATCGACGCGGGATCCGCGCCCGACGTGCTCGAAATGGACGCGGCGTCCAATACGGGCGTCGACTACATCCGCGACATCAAGGAGGCCATCTCCTACGTCCCGGCCGCGCTCAAAAAGAAGGTCTACATCATCGATGAGGTGCACATGCTCTCGTCCGGCGCGTTCAACGCCCTCCTCAAGACCCTCGAGGAGCCGCCGGAGCACGTCATCTTCATCCTCGCGACCACGGAATTCCACAAGCTCCCCGCGACGATCGTCTCCCGGTGCCAGCGGTTCGACTTCCGCCGGATCCGCGCCGACGTCATCGCCGAGCGTCTTCTCTACATCGCCGGC
>JAFYBI010000266.1 GCA_017540285.1 Clostridia bacterium
GGATATGGACATCGACTACGGCATCATCCCGTACCCGAAGTACGAGAACACGCAGGAAACCTATTACAGCCGGACCGAAGGCGCGTACCTCCACATCTACCCGATCACGCTGACCCAGTACGAGCTGGCGGGCGCGGTGACGGAGGCGATGGCCTGCGCGTCCCTCAACGAGGTCATCCCGGTGTACTATGACGAGGTCTTGAAGAGCAAGTACACCCGCGACGAAAACTCCACTGCGATGCTCGATCTGATCTACGGCAATCGCTTCTACGACCTCGGCGACACGCTGTTCTGCTCCGACATCCGCGACGGCGTCTTCGCCGGCAAGTTCAAGAACAACGACATGAACCTCCAGAGCACTCTGAAGATGCTGACCAAGGTGACGGACAAGGTCATCAAGAAGTACGTCGAAGCCTTCGACGCGCTGGAGGAGCAGCCGTAAGCACCGCGCAAACCTGTCGGATGGCTGCCGCATTCCCTCATTCGGGAGTCTGCGGCAGCCTTCTCTCTTTTCCGCCCGAACGGCGAAAACTTTTTCACTTTTTTTCGCAAACCCCCTTGACAGGATCCTCCGTCCGTGGTATAATTCCCTCAACCTACTTGGTAGGTAGTTATTTATCCGAAAGGACCCGCCGCCATGAAGCATCCGATCAACGACTTCGAAGCGCTGGTGCGCGCCAATTTCCGTTTCGGGCGAATGTGACCGGGAACACCCCCGCCCGTCCCGCATCCCGAAACCGTCAAAAAATCATAAAATCAAAGAAAGAGGTACGCCATGAGCGCAAACTATAAATTCGAAACCCTCCAGCTTCACGTCGGTCAGGAGCAGCCCGATCCCGCAACCGATTCCCGCGCGGTCCCGATCTACGCGACCACGTCCTATGTCTTCCGCGATTCCGCCCACGCCGCCGCCCGCTTCAACCTGACGGACGCCGGCAACATCTACGGCCGCCTGACCAACTCCACGCAGGACGTCCTCGAAAAGCGCATCGCGGCTCTCGAAGGCGGCGTCGCTGCCCTCGCGGTGGCCTCCGGCGCGGCGGCGATCACCTACACGATCCAGGCGCTCGCCCAGGCCGGGGATCACGTCGTCGCGCAGAAGACGATCTACGGCGGGACGTACAACCTCCTCGCGCACACCCTGAAGGCGTTCGGCGTGGATACCACCTTCGTCGACGCACACAACGCGGACGAGGTCGAGGCTGCCATCCGTCCGAACACCAAGCTCCTCTTCCTCGAGACCCTCGGCAACCCGAACAGCGACATCCCGGACATCGATCTTCTCTCGGAGATCGCGCACCGGCACGGCATCCCGGTCGCCGTCGACAACACCTTCGGCACGCCGTACCTCATCCGTCCGATCGAGCACGGCGCGGACATCGTCGTGCACTCGGCGACGAAGTTCATCGGCGGGCACGGCACGACCCTCGGCGGCATCATCGTCGATTCCGGCAAGTTCGACTGGAAGGCGTCCGGAAAGTACGCCCCGATCGCGGAGCCGAACCTGAGCTATCACGGCGTCTCCTTTGCGGACGCGGTCGGGCCGGCGGCGTTCGTCACCTACGTCCGGGCGATTCTTCTCCGGGACGAGGGCGCGGCGATCTCCCCCTTCGCGGCGTTTTTGCTCCTGCAGGGCACCGAGACTCTTTCCCTGCGCCTCGAGCGGCACGCGGAGAACGCGAAAAAGGTCGTCGACTATCTCGTGAAGCACCCGAAGGTCGCGAAGGTGAACCATCCTTCCCTGCCGGACCATCCGGATCATGCGCTGTATGAGCGGTACTTCCCGAACGGCGGCGGCTCGATCTTCACGTTCGAGATCCGGGGCGGACAGGAGGAGGCGCACCGCTTCATCGACCACCTGACGCTCTTCTCGCTCCTCGCGAACGTCGCGGACGTCAAGTCCCTCGTGATCCATCCGGCGACGACGACGCACTCCCAGCTTTCCGCCGAGGAGCTCGCTGCCTCGGGCATCACGCAGGCGACGATCCGGTTGTCGATCGGCAC
>JAFYBI010000267.1 GCA_017540285.1 Clostridia bacterium
AACATCTTCAGAGATTGCAATGGCCACAGCTTCCGATTGAAGGCTAAGACACGCCTCATAATCATGAGTGTCATTTGAGTATGAAATTAGACAACTCTGAATCTTTAGAGCTAAGTCGTCAGCAAAGTTTGTGATATTAAACCTATACTCGTCAGTTGAAGCCACCTGAGATGTGTTTCGACGCTGTAAACACGGGCTGAAGTCGAGTTTCGGTCTTTCACCCTCTGGGTGGGGCGGAAAGCAGGGAACGAAAGGTGGCGTGGTGCTTCCCTTTTTCGTATAATGTGCGTTGTTCAAGACCACAGGCGAAAGAAAGGAAACACCACGGCATGAATGATAGCACAAAACCGCTCTGGCTGCAAGTGCCGGAGACGTCCGAACTCGTGAGGCGCTTCGGCGGCGCGGTCGACATACCCGCGTTCGGCGGGCGGCTCGAGGTCAGCTGGGCCCCCGGCGCGAGGGTCACCTCCGCCGGGGGGCTCGCGCACTTCGAGATGTTCCTGCGGCAGACGGGGCTCTTCGACAGGCTCTGCGGGGACTTCCCCGTCCGCCACAGGAGCAACAACTCCTGCGCCAACCGCGACATCCTCGGCACCGCCGTGCCCGCGGTCCTCCTCGGGAAGACGCGGTACGTCCACATCGAGGCGCCGCGGCACGACGAGGCCGCGCGGGAGCTGCCCGGGCTCGGCGAGGTCGTCTCGGACGCGACCGTCCGGAGGGCCTTCAGGGACGCCGACGAGAAGGAGCTCGACGCGTGGCTCTCGAGGCACGAGCGGGAGGTGTACGAGGTCCTGCTCTCGTTCAAGCACATACTCGACATCGACAACACGGTCAAGCCGATATACGGGCACCAGGAGGGGGCGGAGCCCGGCTACAACCCCGTCAAGCCGGGGCGGCCGAGCCACAACCACCACTCCTTCTTCATCGGCAGGGCGAGGATCGCGCCCGGCGTGGGGGTCCTCCCCGGCGGGCAGCACTCGGGCCGGTGCGGCATGAAGAGGCCGTGGACGCTCGTCGACGCCCTCCCGCCGCACCTGCGGCCGGCCCTCCTCCGCGGCGACGTCGGCTACGGCAGCGACGCGAACATGCGCGAGGCGGAGTCGAGGGGCGTCACATACCTCTTCAAAACAAGGCGCTCCGCCCATGTGAGGAGGCTGTTCAAGTCCCTTTCGGACGCCCCCGGCTGGAAGGGCTGCGGGGGCGGGTGGCAGTCCATGGAGGTCCCTCTCCGGCTTGACGGATGGGAGCGGGGCCGGAGGGCGCTGTTCATCCGGAGGCCCGCGGGGAAGAGGGCCGGGACCGCCGGGCCGAAGCGGGGAGGCGGGGGGGCGAAGGCCCCCGGGAAGTCCGCGGCGCCCGTCCCGGAGGCGGCGGGGCAGATGGAGTTCGAGTTCGTGAAGGACATGGGGGGGCGGGAGTGGGACTACTGCGCGCTCGTCACGAACGACGCGGCGATGGACGCGGCGGCGATATCCCAGCCGTACCGCGACCGGGGCGACTGCGAGAACAACTTCGACGAGCTCAAGAACCAGTGGGGATGGGCGGGGTTCACCACCAGCAGGCTGAAGCCGTGCAGGGTCATGGCGCGGCTCATCGCCGTGGTCGCGAACTGGTGGAACATATTCTGCCGGCTCGCGGACCCGGCGGCGCACCGCGAGGCGGTCACCTCGCGCCCCGCGTACATGTCCATCATGGGCAGGATCGTCGAGAGCGGGCGCAGGCGAACGATCCACCTCACCTCGACCCACGCCGAATCCGGGCGGATACGGCGGGCACTGGACGCCGTCGCGGCGTTCTTCCGATGGCTCGGTTCAACTGCCGGGCAGCTGGACGAGAGGGCGCGATGGCTGCTCATAGTCCGCTGCGCATTCCGCAGGATCCTGTTCCCGGACCCCGCCCTGAAGCCCCTGTCAGCCATCAGGTAACGACTTGACGGCACGTTTCACCGCCGGAAACCGACTTCGAGCACGAAGCCGGGCGGGGCATCGTTGTCATGCGTAAAAAGCACCTCCCGAAAACGGTTCAACTGACGATTTTAGGGTTAAAGCATCTGTTTCCGACCGCTGGGAGACGGCGGTCCTCGAATGGGACATCAGCGACTGCGAGGAGGACGAGTCTGCCGAGACGGACTGCATGTGCGGACACGAGGGAATACGATACCTCTTCTACATCCGCAACAGG
>JAFYBI010000268.1 GCA_017540285.1 Clostridia bacterium
CCGAATTACACGCCCGAAAGCATCACAACGCCCGCGCCGAACAAGCTGGATATCTGGCTCACCTTCGATATCGGTTTGAAATACGAAGTTGCCTTCGCCTCGCTCGATCACGGCCTGTCGCCGAGCACGCAGATGCTGTCGCTGAACCAGACCGCCGTCAAGCCCGAAGACCCGTCGGCAGAGGGCTGGAAGTTCGAGGGCTGGTACACGGACGAAGCCCTGACGAAGCCGTACAGCTTCACCACGCCGGTCAAGGGCGACATAGTTCTTTTCGCGAAGTGGACGGAACGCAAGGTCATCCCCGGCGACGTTGACGGCAGCGGGGCCGTCGATGCGTCCGACCGCATGATCCTCGCGCGGTATCTCGCAGGCTGGGAAGGCTACGAGGCGAAGATCAAGGACAAGGCGGCCGCGGATGTCGACGGCAACGGCAAGATCGAAGCGCCCGACCGCATGATCCTCGCACGGTATCTGGCGGGCTGGACCGGGTATGACAAGTACTTCAAATAATCAAGGATTGCCTGAGAAAACAAAAGAACAGCAGCCGTCCGGCCTCAACCACCGGCCGGCTGCTCTTCGTCGTATACCGTTTTGCCGGGAGAGTTTCCCCCTTGCCCTTGACAGCGGGGCGGAAATGGGATACAATAAACCCGGGGCTCCCATCGGGGCGATGCCGGCCTGCGAAGCCGAACGCGGCTCCGGGTGAGAAGCCCCGCCGGCCCCTCCTTCATTTCACCGAAAGACAGGACAGCACCATGAACACATACGCATTTCCCACAATGGTCACCCCCTTCTGCCGGGACGGCTCCGTGGATACGGGCGCCGCGCGGGCGATGGTGGACTGGTATGATGAAAACGGCTGCGGGGGCATCTTTGCCGCCTGTCAGTCGAGCGAGATCTTCTTCCTCACCCGTGCGGAGCGCGCGCTGCTGACCCGGACGGTCGTCGACCGCGCGAACGAGCTTGCCGCGGCGCATCCCGGGCGGAAGCGCATGACGGTCGTGGCATCCGGTCACGTCTCCGACCGCTTCGAAGATCAGATGGAAGAGCTGAAAGCCGTCGCGGACGCGGGCCCGGACACCGTCATCCTCATCTCGAACCGGCTCGACATCGCGAATACCGGGGACGCGGCGTGGATCCGGGACGCGGAGCGGCTGATGGAAGCTCTGCCCGGCGTCCCGCTCGGCGTGTACGAGTGCCCGTATCCCTATAAACGGCTGATGACGGAGAAGATGCTCTCCTTCTGCGCGTCGACGGGCCGGTTCCTCTACATGAAGGACACCTGCTGCGACGCCGCGGTGATGGCGGACCGGTGCCGCGTCCTCGCGGGCTCTCCGATGAAGCTCTACAACGCGAACGCCCAGACTCTTCTCGCGTCGATGCGCGCCGGGGCGTCCGGGTACTGCGGCGTGATGGCCAATTTCCACCCAGATCTCTACGTCCGGCTCTGCGAATGCTGGGAACGCGATCCGGAAACGGCGGAATTCTTGCAGTCCTTCCTCGGGACCGCGGCCTTCACCGAATCGCTCGCCTATCCCGTCACCGCGAAATACCACCTCAAAGAGATCGCCGGCCTGCCCCTCGAGACGGTCGACGCCCGCACCCGCCCCGCTTCGGACCTCACGGACTACCACAAGAGCTGCGTGCGCCAGATGGAGACCCTCGCGCAGGCGGTCCGGGAGCGGCTCGGGGAAAGGAGCGCGCGATGAAGCCCGCCGTTTCGTGGAGTTATCACCCGTACGCCCCGCCGTTTCATGAGATCGGCGATCCCTATCTCTGCCGCATCGCGCCGGGCAGGGCATCGGTCACGCTCGAATGGCTCGGAGCGCGGGACGGGGCGTTCACTGTCCGCTGGCGGCGGCGCGGCGAGGCGGATTTCACCGGGGAGCGGCACGTATGCGGGACCGCCGTCACCCTGACGGACCTCGAGGACGGATGCGACTACGAATGCGCCGTGTTCCGCGCGGATACGGGAAGCCGGAGCCGGATCCGCCTGTTCCGCACGGGGGAGGCCGTCGGCTGCACGGTCAACTACCTCCACCCGGACGACGAGGCCTACGCCTTCTCCGGCCGCTATCTCTGCTCGCCCTGCCTCGTGCGTCTGCCGGACGGCGCGCTGCTCGCCTCGATGGATCTCTTCGCCGGAGACGCGCCGCAGAATCTGACCCTGATCTTCCGCTCGGACGACGACGGGGCGACATGGCACTGGCTCACGGAGCTCTTCCCCTGCTTCTGGGGCCGGATGTTCCTCCATGAGGGCGCGCTCTATATGCTCGCCTGCTCCACGGAATACGGCGACCTTCTCATCGGCCGATCGACGGACGGCGGGAAGACCTTCTCCGCACCGACGGTCCTCTTGCGCGGGTCCGGGAGGCGCGACACCGAGGGCGTCCACAAGAATCCCCAGCCGCCCGTGATATACGGGGGCAGGCTCTGGACGACGCTCGAATGGGGCACCTGGGCGAAGGACTATCACGCCGCGATGGTCGGATCCGCCGCGCTCGGGGCAGATCTCACGGACGCCTCCGCCTGGCTGTTTTCCGAGCCGGTGAAGTATGATCCTGCCTGGCCCGGCGTTGCCAAAGGTCCGAGCGCGGGCAACATCGAGGGGACCCTCGCCGTCTTCCCGGACGGGCTGCTCTATAACGTGATGCGCTACGACATGACGCGGTGCCGCCCGAGCTGCGGTCTGGTCCTCGCCTACCGCGTCGACACGGCGCATCCCGAGGCGCCGCTGTGCTACGATCACGCGATCCGGCTCCCGGGGAATCACTCGAAATTCATGATCCGGCAGGACCCGGCGGACGGGACGTATCTGACGATCATCAGCCGCATCCTCGGCCCGGCGCATACCTCGGACCGCAACCTTCTCTCCCTGATGAAGTCCGCGGACTGCGAGCACTGGACGCTCGTCTGCGATCTCATCGACCGGCGCGGGGACGATCCGCGGCAGGTGGGGTTCCAGTACGTCGATTTCTTCCTCGAGGGCGACGATCTGCTGTGGCTCTGCCGCACCGCGATGAACGGCGCGCACAATTTCCACGACGCCAACTACTCGACCTTCCACCGGCTGCGGGACTTCCGCACGCTCGCGGCGAAGGCGGGAACATAAACAAAAAAGCCGTCCGGGTCTGACGCCGGGCGGTCGGGGGCGATGGGGAAGGTCACGGCTCCGTGCCGAAGATGCGGACGTACTCGTTTCGGTCGAACTTCGCGCGGCGGCCGACGCAGTCGTACTTGCGGCAGAGCGAGCAGTTCTGGTATCCGTGGCCGGAGAAGTGGATGTGCGAGGTGGTGTTCCACGGCTTCATGTAGCCGTTTTCGCGGATCGTGACGCCGATTTCCTCCACGTTCCCGATGAGGTCGAACAGGGTGAAATTGTTCCGGATCGGCCAGTCCGGGAGGGAGCCGGGGTTGAGCATCGAGCTGCCGTCGAAGCCGAAGCGCTCCTTCATGGTCCGGATCGTGTACCCGGTCGCGTGGGCGAGGAGCGCGCCGTTGAAGGTGTCGAGGAAGGGATCCCCGTCGAATTCGCCGCACGCCTCCAGGCCGCTGCCCGCCGTGATGACGGAGAGGAAGACCCGCGGGGTGTCCTTCAGCTTGTCGGCGACCACCTTGCTTTGGAAGACGGCGCCGTCGACCGTCGTGAAATCCCCTTCGACCCGGTCCACCGTCGCCCATTTGATCACCGCCTTCGGCGCGGCGTTTTCGTTGACCGCGTCGAGCGATTCCTCCACGACGCCGAACGCCGCGGAATCCGTGCTCACGCGGCAGAGGCGGGCGAGCTCCTCGGCGGTGAAGTGTACCGGGATCTCCAAAACGATCCGCTCGGATCCGGTCTGTACCATACGCCGTCCTCCCGATTCATCCGTTTTTGTTTTCGCATTTCTTGACGCTATTATAGCACGGATCGGGGCGGCGTGTCAACGGCTGCGGCGCGGAAAAATCGCGGACCCCTGCGCGATCCGGGAAACAGGGCATATCGGCAGGCAGAGACAGCCTGCGCGGAGGCAGACATGGGCTACGTTTACGAGAGAAAGATCAACTATTACGAAACCGACCGGATGGGGATCGTCCACCATTCGAACTATATCCGCTACATGGAGGAGGCCCGCTGCGGCTGGATGGAGGTCCTCGGGGTCCCGATGTCCCTCCTCGAGGCGCGCGGCTTCACGATCCCGACGCTCGAGGTGAACTGCCGGTATCTGCGCGCCGTGACGAGCGGGGACGTGATCCTCGTCGCGCCGGCGATCTCCGCGTACAACGGCGTCCGCATGACGGTCTCGTACGTCATCACGGAAAAGGAGACGGGTCAGACCGTCGCGGAGGCATTCTCGAAGCACTGTTTCACCACGCGCGATCTGCACCCCGTCAGCATGAAGAAAAAGGACCCCGAGATCCACGCGATCATGGAGCGCCTGGCGGGCGGGGAAGCGTGATCGTTTCCTGCGCGGCGATTTGCGGCGGCGCTGGGCGGATTGAAACAGTTAATTCACCGTGTATTCACATGATGTTCGATTCTGGATGATATACTTGTCATAACCGAACAGAACAAATCCATACGGGAGGAAATTTTCGGAAAACCTCCCCGGGAGAGCGGTACGAAAGGATGGAGTATGGCAAAGATTCATTGGAAAAGGCTGGCGTGCATGGCCCTGGCGCTCATGATACTGTGCCTGGCGGCGTGCAGCGAAAGCGGCGGCAACGCGAAGGACGAGCAGGGGGCATCCACGGGTGCCGAGACGCCTGCGGCCGACATTTCCGCCGTCGAAGAGGAGACGGAGGAGTCCTTTGATCCGGGCGTCCCGGTGAACGACTACGACGGATACACCTTCACGTTCTATATCCGCAAGTGCGGCGCGAACTTCTGGACCGTCAAGGACATCTGGGTCGAGGAGCTGAACGGCGACGCGCTGAACGACGCGATCTTCAACCGCAACGACTACATCAACAACACCTACAACATTACGGTCGCGCAGGAGTTCATGGGCGACAACGGCGCCTGCTCCACCTATGTGACCAAGATGGTGACGGCCGGGGAGAACATGGACGCCGTGATCTGCAACGGCAACGACACCACCTCCATCGCGGGCAAGGGTCAGGTCATGGACCTCAAGGACGTCCCCTACCTGAACCTCGAGGCGAAGTGGTGGGACCAGAACTCCATCAAGGACCTCTCCCTCTGCGGCAAGACCTTCTTCGCGGCCGGCGAGCTGACCGAGGCGGACAACAACGCGGTCAACGTCATCGCCTTCGTGAAGGACAACATCACGGACTACCACCTCGACGACCCCTATGAGCTCGTCCGCGAAGGGACGTTCACGATCGACAAGTTCGTCGAGATGTCGAACGCCGTGCTGACCGACAAGAACGGCGACGGGAAGTACAACGAAAACGATGTGATCGGCTACCTGTATTTCAGCGATTCCGGACAGACCATGTTCAACGCGCTCGGCAACATGTGCGCGGTGCTCGACGACAACGGGGACCCGCAGATCACCTTCCTGACCGACCACTCCGCCGCGTCCTGGACGAAGCTCATTTCCTTCATCCAGCAGGACTGCACGCTGTCCATGTCCACCGAGCTCGACGTGTACAAGGGCATGGGCGACTACGACGTCAAGGTCAAGATGATCGAAGGCAAGAACACCCTCTTCTCCTGGGTGCACATGCGCGACATCGAGAACCTGCGCGAGGTGGAATCCGACTTCGGCGTCCTACCGAACCCGAAGTTCGACGAGGCCCAGGCGACCTACTGCAACGAAAACGACCCCTACGGCACGGGCTTCTTCTCCGTCCCGATCACGTGTGCGGAACCGGAGCGCACGGGCATCATCATCGAGGCCTTCTCCGCGAGAAGCATGCAGACGGTGCTCCCGGCTTACTATGACATCACCCTCGAGGGCAAATACATGCGCGACAACGATTCGCTCGAGATGCTCGAGATCATCTTCGACAGCGTGATCTACGACATCGGCCGCTATTACAACTGGGGCAGCATGTACGGCACGATCTCCTCCATGTGGAACGGCAAGCAGGACACCTTCGCGTCCTCCTTCGAGAAGACCGTGAAGATCGTGAACAAATCCATGGAAAAGACCCTCAAGACCTACGGCACGGGAGACTGATGCGCCTCCGGCCGGCAGCCGGCAGGGCATGCACGATGAAGAACCAGATGAAAACCACCGGGAGCCCCCGGTGGTTTTGCTGTTCGGGAATGCGGAGTTTTTCCCGTCAATTCTTTCGGCCCGTGCTCTCCCCAAACACCCGGAGATCATAGTCCTCGGGTGTCGGGGCGGCCGTATCATCCGTCTCCATGCTCCCGCGCAGCGCACACTTCATGCCGCGCGCATTCATTTGTGCTCCGCCAGCCAGATCGACACGCGGGACTGGATCTTCTTCGCGCAGGATTCGGGGGTACCGATACCGCCCTCCAATTCAAGCACTTCCTCAAAAATGATATCCCTGACTGCCATTGGCAAGAGATCGATCGCTCTGTCCCCGGGCGTATCGTACATTCTTCGCATCCAGGCAATATCAGCTTCATACACCGGTTCTACCGTGTATGCCATTTTGCCGAATTGCATCCTGATCATTTCTTCGATCTGCTCCTCGGTATCGGAACTCGGAACCGAAATACTGCGGCCGTTTTCGAGCCGAACGATCTTTTCTTTCTGTTTTTCCGCCATTTCCGCGTCAAACGCCGATTTCAGCACGGACCTGCCGCCGATACTGGTCGTCCAGCCATTCTCCGGAATATGGAAGAAGCCTTTCAATGCTTCCCATGCCGCGTCCGGGTGCTCCGTCGAGCGGAGAATAGCAAACGGGTAGGTCAGGTTGAGCTGTGCGCCGTTCCCCGCTTTTCCGGGGTAACCCACATCAACGGCATCACGTGTTCCGAAGATTTGGATCATTTCAAGACATTTCCGGACATTCTGATCTTCCTTTAATGCGATTTTGCCGCTTTTCCATGCATCCGATTTGATGTCAAAGTAGTATCTGTTATTTCGGAATCCGGCATCTGTCAGAACATCGATATTTCGTTTCTCCTCCACCGTCGGCATTGCAAGATGGAGCTTCAGAAGACGGATAAACGTCGGAGAGTCAAAGCTGATCGTTCCGCTGTCACGGTCATAGAAGGTATCTTCAACAACATCAAAAATCTCGTCCCATCCCGTGAGATAACCGCCGAAAGGCCAAACTCCCGCCGGAAGGCTTTCACAGAAATCGAGGTATTCCTCTACGCTCCATCCCTCTCCGTCAAGCGGGATTCCCGTGAGAGATGATGGCGCGAACACGCTGTACATAGCGAAAAACGGAGCGATCCCCCAGATCCTCCCATCGTCATATGAATAGTAACGGAGGACGCTTGCAAACACATTGTCGAAGTTGATCTCGCCGTCCTTTTCAAGAAAGGGCGTCAGATCGAGGAAGAGTTCCCGCTCGAAAATCGCGTTGTCCGGCTTATAAACGAGATCTGGCGAGCAGACGCCGGTGACAATATCGTTGGTCAGCATCCATTGACCTTTGTCCGGATCGGAATCGCTGTTGTATTTCCCGTAATCGAGGGTCTTGATGCGGATGTCCGGGTGCTCTTTGTTGAAGGAGACGATCGCTGAACGTAATTTCTCGTCAAGCTCGTATGCGTGGGCCAGAACGATTTCGACCCTCTCCGCTTCGCCGGTGACCTCCGTTTTCCGATAGAGAATCGGGGTGACGATCAACCCCGCCTCTGTCGAGCACATTTCCGCAAACAGAAGAGACTCCTCGTCAAATGCCTGCAGGAAATTCGTGGCTTCGACCCCGATGCCGCTGATGAGGTCGCTCGGCTGTGCATCGATCCCGGAAGCGATGTAGTCGAGTAAATACACGCGCGACGGTTGTGCCGTTCTCTTCCGTCAGGCCGCAGACGCCGCTTTCACCGCCCCAGACAACGTCATAGTTTTCGATGAAGTCCAGTTTCCGCGCGCCCGGATCGAGAGGCCTGTCCCCGGTATGAGCGCCGGTATTCCTGTCCAGTCGCGCTGC
>JAFYBI010000269.1 GCA_017540285.1 Clostridia bacterium
GAAGAAGGCGGACGCTTCCCGGGCGGCTGGACGCCCATCGGGAAGTACAACGAGCCGTTCTTCGGGATCTTCAACGGCAACGGACATACGATCGACGGGCTCGTGATCCGCGCCTCGGCCGAGCAGGTCTTTGAGGCAGTCAACGCGGTATACGGCCTCTTCGGCTGCGCGAAGCTCTCGTCATACTACATCCAGGAGACCTACGTCCAGCACATCCCCGAAGACGGCACGGGCGTCTATGAGCTCGACGTCAACGGCGACGGCATCCCCGAAACCGTCGACGAAAACGGCACCGTCCTCGTGGAAGGCCGGACCGTCACGCACACGATCTTCGATCCGACGAAGGAGCGCAAGCTCTGGGGCGGCGGAGGCATCGTGAAGAACCTGCGCCTGACGGGCGGCACGATGGCCATCGAATACGCGCCCGTGAGGACCGTGTTCATCGACGAGCTGCACGAAGAAGCCTTCCGCACCGCCAATCTCTGGGCGGGTCCGGTCGCCGGGTATGCCGACCACGTGCTCGGCTGCGTCGTCGAGGACTTTACCGTCGAGATCACGGGCGCCGGCTTCGACACCGCGGCCGCGTATGCCGCATACATGGAGAAACAGGGATCCCCGATCACGATAGAAGAGCCCTACAGCCGGGGCGGCGTGAGCATGATGGTCGGCGGCGTCGCGGGCGAGGTCTATCAGATCGACAGCTGCGCGGCGGACACGGCGATCACTGTACGGGCGGGCGAGGTGCAGACGGTATCGCATTCCCTTGTCGGCGGGCTCGGCGGCGTCATGGCGGCGTGCGTGACCTCGTACTTTGACGGCTCGATCGAATGCGACGCCGGGGAATACGGCCTCGGATACATCCGCAAGGACGACGTGCCGCGCCTGCTCTCCGCCGACGTCATGGATGAGATCGCGATCCGGGCAGCGTTTTTGTGGACGCTGACAAACGAAACCAACTCCACCGGAGACAGACTTTACGGCATAGCCGAGGACTACGCGGAGAAAACCGAAGAGCTTCGCCGGGCGGGCGTCACGGCGGCTACGCTGAACGAATATCTCGACGCGAACGGCATGCACGACGACGGCTGGCTGGCCAACAAGCTCATGTCATTCTACTGTGAAAAGACCGAAGAGACAGAGACCATTGATCTCGACATGGCGCAGTCCCTCTACACCGACGACCTCACGGACGTGACCTTCTACGTCCTCGATCCGGACACGAAGTGGCGGGAATTCCGCGAGCTCTCGAAGATCATCACCGCGGCCTTCCCCGACGGGGACTTTGAGGACTTCTGCCGGGAGAATCACGTGAAGTACGGCGCGTACTACGCCTACGATCTGCGGAAGGATCCGGACTGCGCGTTCGAGGGATTCGACTTCGGCGCGATCTGGGACCGCGGGGACGGCGGACTGCCTGTTCCGCGATTGTTCAAATAACCGGCGAAAATGAAAAGTGAAGAGTGAACAGCGAACAGTGAACAGTTGAGGTAGGAAACCTGCGGTTTCCAAAAGAATAGAAACGGTCGTGCGGCTGTACGTCGGGTACAGCTGCACGGCCCTATGATTTCATCATGCGGAGAAAATCATGAAAAACAGACTGAAAGCCCTCCTCGCCGCCGGGATATGCCTGCTGCCCATCATCGGTCTTCTCTCCTGTAAACACGCGGAGGAAGAAGCCGATCCGTCCGGGTATTTCCGGGGCACGGAAATTGCGCTCCCGGATGGGTGGGGCGTGTTTCCCGCCGCTGCCGCGCAGATCGGCAAGGAGGGCGTGCTGGTCCTCGCCACGGACGGGACCTCCTGCGCGCTCCTCACCATCGACGCGGAGGCCCTTACCGTAACGGACAGCCGCCCGCTTCCGCTCGACGACGGGGACGAACTTCTCATCGCGACCCTGGCGGACGGCGGCATCCTGCTCGTCACGCGGAACGCAGCGGGAACCGCCCTGCGGCGCATTCCCTTCGGGGACGGCGAGACGACATGCGCGGAGAACATCGAGACCCATTTTGAGAGAATGCTCGACTACGGCGTCGACGCCATGGAAGCGGACGCGGACGGGACGGTCTATCTGCTCTCGTGGAACGAGATCGGTGTCTTCGACGCACAGTTGAACTATCAGGGCTCTGCCTTCCTGCCGGACCGCACGGGCAGACTCGCCAGACGCGCCGACGGTTCGGTGGCGGCGCTCATAACGTCCGGGGCGGCCGCGATCGACACGAAAACGATGACCCTTGCGAAGACGGAATCCCTGCCTTCCGGCCTCGTGCGGCTCCTCACCGGGGAAGACGGACGGGAATACTTCGCGGACAGCACGGGCGTGAAGCGCCTCGAACGGAAGGGGAACCACCGCCCGGTGATGGATTATCTGCGTTCCGAGCTGACGGCGGCGACCCTCATGGGCGTACTCGACGGCGGCCGCATCCTCCTTGCGAAGCGAGGCGATCCCTTCTCCCCGGCAAAGCTCGCGCTGTATGTCCGCTCGGACGATGCCGCGCAGAGCGGGGACGTCGAGCTCACCGTCGCGGCGTACCGTCTGACGCCCCTTCTGAAAGAACGGGTCGTGAACTTCAACGAGACACACCCGAACGCGCGCGTGACGGTGAAGGATTACAGCGAATACAACACCGACGAGGAAGCGCGCGCAGACTACATGATGACGCTCGAGCTGACGACCGGCACGGCAAAGCCGGACATCGTCTTCGCTCCCGCGGATGCGGTCGTCATGCAGCAGATCGTCCAAAAGAAATACTACGTGAACCTCGCGCCCTTCCTCGACAGGGACCCCACGCTGACGCGGGACGCGTTTTTCGGCGGGATCCTCTGCGCCTTCGACGACGGGGACGGCGGGCTGTGGGGCATGAGCGCGGGCTTCGGCCTCAACACCCTGCTGTCCACCCGGACGATCCTCGAGGAAAACGGGATCGCGGTCGGGACGGGGTATCTCCCGCAGCAAAGCTGGACGATCGGGGAAATGCTGGATTTCATCGAAGGGCTCCCGGAGGGGATCTTTCCGATGCGCGCGCTGTGGCAGGAGAGCGCGGTGCGGCAGCTCATGGGCAGAAACGGATACGCCGCCTTCATCGACCGGGAGAACGGGGTCTGCTCCTTCGACAGCGCGGATTTCCTCCATCTGCTGCGCTTTCTGAAGAGCCTGCCCGCGACATACGAAGATCTGAAACGGGCCTCTGCGCTCGACCGGGCGGAGAACGCCGACGTGCTGAGGGAATACTGCTTCGGCGGCAAGGTGGCGCTCAGCGCGGAGCGCGTCGGGGAGATGAATGACATCATCGGCTTCGAGACCGTTTTCGGCACAAAGGATTTCGTGCTCGCGGGCTATCCCTCGGCGGACAGAACGGATCCCGGCGCGGGGATCGAGGTGTCTCCCGGCGCCTCGTACGCGATCACCACGACCTGCGAAACGCCTTCTCTGGCATGGGAATTCATCCGGGAGCTGATCGCGCCGGACGATCTGTTCTGGATCGGGGGCATCCCGTCCGTGAAGTCCCTGTTCGACCAACTCGCGGAGCAGGAGGAGAGAAACGTCATGGTCGTGACCTATTCGGACGAAGGCCAAAGCGGGCATGTCTTCCCCGCCGACGACCCGGATGCGCCGCAGTCCGCGGCAGATCTCAGGGAACCGGGGCTCGTTCTGTTCTTCACCGCCGCGGATGCCGAAAACCTGAAAGGCCTCCTCGACGGCGTCGGTACGCCGCTCGCCTTCCGGGTGGGCGACGAGGTGCGCGCGATCGTGGAGGAGGAGATCGGCGAGTTTCTTGCCGGTATCGGCACGGAGACCTCCTGCGCCGCCCGCATCCAGTCCCGCGTCGGCATCTGGCTCGCGGAACATAAATAAAAAACGTGGCTGCCGCATTTCTCTGATGGCGA
>JAFYBI010000270.1 GCA_017540285.1 Clostridia bacterium
GGCGCAAAGCTGGCGACGCGGACCGGAAACGTCGTCCTTCTGAAGGATCTCTTCCGTCTCTCCGTCGAAAAGGTGCGCGAGGTCATGGACGAAAAGAATCCCGATCTCGAAAACAAGGACGAAGTCGCGGAAGCGGTCGGCGTCGGCGCGATCGTGTTCAACTACCTGTACAACAGCCGGATCAAGGATATCAACTTCATCCTCGATCAGGCGCTCAGCTTCGACGGCAGCACGGGTCCCTACGCCCAGTACACGTACGCGCGGACCAGCTCGATCCTCGAGAAAGCGAAAGCCGCCGGCATCGAAGGGAAGGGCGGCGCGCTCTCCCATCCCTCGGAAGAAGAGCTTCTCAAAGTGCTCTCCCTATTCCCGGAAAAAGTCGACGAGGCGCTCGAGGCCTACGAGCCGTCCGTCATCACGCGCTATGCCATCGAGATCTGCACGGCGTTCAACCACTTCTACCGCGACTGCCCCATCGTCACGGCGGAGAGCGAAAGCCAGCGCGAATACCGTGTGCGGCTGACCCGCGCGGCGAGGGTCGTCCTCGGATCCGCGCTGCATCTCATCTGCATGAAGACCCCCGAAAAAATCTGAATTCTATAGAACGAGGTTATTATGTCCGGACACAGCAAATGGAACAACATCAAGAACAAAAAAGAGAAGACAGATGCCCAGAAGGGAAAGGTCTTCACGAAGATCGGCAAGGAGATCGCGATCTGCGTCCGTGAGGGCGGCGGCGATCCGAACACCAACGGCAAGCTTCGCGAGCTGATCGCCAAAGCAAAAGCCAACAACGTCCCAAACGACAACATCGACCGCGCGATCAAGAAGGCGATGGGTGCGGAAGCCGTTCAGTACGAAGAGATCACTTATGAGGGCTACGGTCCGTCCGGCGTCGCCGTGATCGTCGAGACCGCGACCGACTCCCGCAACCGCACGGCGTCCGATATCCGCCACTACTTCGATAAATACGGCGGAAATCTCGGTGCGACCGGATGCGTCTCCTACATGTTTGACGACAAAGGCGTGATCGTACTTCTCAAAGAGGACAACGAAGACGTCGACGAGGACACCCTGATGGAAGCAGCGCTCGAAGCCGGCGCGGAGGATTTTGCCGCCACCGACGAGACCTTCGAGATCACTACCGAAGTCGACGACCTCTATGCCGTCAAGGACGCGCTCGAAGAAAAGGGCTACAAGATCGAATCCGCGGAAGAGGACAAGATCCCGCAGACCTATGTCACCCTCGAGGATGAAGACGCCATCAAGAACATGACCAAGCTCATCGAAATGCTCGAGGACAACGACGACGTTCAGAACATCTACCACAACTGGGAGAATGCCGACGAATAATCGGCTGTCACGACAACTGCGGGGAGGGACTCGGCTGCGAGTTTCTCCCCTTTCCCATCTCGATCGAAACTTATGGAACACAGCTTCACAACCGGATCCGTCTTTCGGGCCGTCGTCCGGTTTTCCGTCCCGTATCTGTTCTCTCTCTTTTTGCAGACGCTGTACGGAATCGCGGATCTCTATATCATCGGACTGTTCTGCGGGACGGAGAGCTCGACCGCGGTCTCCGTCGGCAGTCAGGTCATGCACGTATTGACGGTGATCCTCGTCGGCCTCGCGATGGGCACGACCGTTCTCGTCGGACGCTCGGTCGGCGCGGGGAGGGATCGGGATACCGCCGCGGCCATCGGAAACACGGTCACGCTCTTCGGGATCCTTTCGCTGGCCCTCACGGCGACCCTCTTCTTCACCGTCCGCCCGCTCGTCTCGCTGCTGTCGACCCCGTCAGAAGCCGTCGAAGGCACCGTCCGGTATCTCACCGCCTGTTTCTGCGGCATCCCGTTCATCACGGCCTACAACGTGCTCAGCGCGATCTGCCGCGGTCTCGGCGATACGAAGACACCCCTCCGGTACGTCGGCGTCGCATGCGTCTGCAACATCGCGCTCGACTTTTTCTTCATCGGGGCGCTTTCCCTCGGAACAACCGGAGCCGCGCTCGGAACGGTGCTGTCGCAGGCGGCGAGCGTCTTTTCCGCCCTCTGGTTTCTGCGGCGCAGCCGGAGTTTGCCGGCGATTCACAGGAAGGATTTCCGCCCGGAGCGGGGAACCATGCGCGCGATTCTGCGTGTCGGGATCCCGGTCGCCGTCCAGGACGGGCTGATCCAGCTTGCGTTCATCGCGATCACGGTCTTCGCGAACCGCCGCGGGCTCGACGACGCGGCAGCGGTCGGGGTTGTCGAGAAGATCATCGGGATCCTCTTCCTCATCCCGTCGACGATGCTCTCGACGGTCTCCGCTCTCGGCGCGCAGAACATCGGCGCCGGAAAGCCGGAACGGGCGAAACGCATCCTGCGCTATGCCGTCTGTATCGCGCTCGGCTGGGGATTCCTCGCGACCGTCGTGATGCAGATCGCAGCGGAACCGTTCGTCTCGCTCTTTCTGCGGGACGGCGGGGAAGCGGTGCGCCTCGGCGGGCAGTACATGCGCGGCTATGTGATGGACTGCATGCTCGCGGGCGTTCACTTCTGCTTCAGCGGGTACTTCTGCGCGCTCGGCAAGTCGTTTGTGCCGTTTCTCCACAATCTCCTCTCCATGATGTGCGTGCGCATCCCGGTGGCGTACTGGGCCTCCGTGACGTTCGCGGACACGCTCTTCCCGATGGGACTTGCCTCCACCGCTGGCTCCGTTCTTTCCGTCGCGGTCTGTATCGGCGTCTATCTTGTATGGAACAAACGCGACCGGCTCGCTCAATGAATCAAAGAATCCCCTCCGTTTCACCGCGAAGGGGATTTTTGACGGGTTCAGTCCAGCGCGCCGCTGAGGAGCGTTTCGATCAGGATATGCCCGATGTTTCCGTTCCCGGCGAACCGTTCGGCGTCGAAGTAGTTCTCGTCGATCGAGAGCCATTCGAGGGGATTCTCATCGCCGTGCACCTCGACAGGATGCCTCAGCCGGCCGGCATATACTTCGATTGCAAGGTCCTCGTAATGATAGACGAGATCCATGACGCGCGTGAGGGTGACGTCGTCCCGGGTGATCCCGCTCTCCTCGAAGAGTTCGCGGTACGCCGCGTCGTCTTCACTTTCTCCTGCCTCGACGTGCCCGCCGACCATGTTGTATTTCCCGCAGAACGGATCGCGCATCCGCCGGCACATCAGAAGATGCGTACGCTCCGGATCGGCGATCATGATGACGTTATAGCGGTTCATGGCTGATTCTCCTTTCCGCCTCCCGCACGAGAGAAGCGACGGTTTCGATATGTTTTGTCGCCGGGAACATGTTCACGGGCGTGACGCTTGCGATCCGATAGCCGTTATTCCTCAGTTCCGCAAGGTCGCGGGCAAGCGTCTGCGGATTGCAGGAGACGTAGATCACGTTCTGCGGCGCGAGGGCGAGAAGCTCCCGTCTCATGGAAGAGGACAGACCGGCGCGCGGCGGATCGACCGTCACCAGATCGGGAGAAGCGGGGAATCGCTGCCGAAAGGAGGCGGAATCCCCGCAGAAGAAACGAATGTTGGCGATCCCGTTTCGCGCGGCGTTTTTCTTCGCGTCCTCCACGGCGTCCGGATTGATCTCGATCCCGTAAAACTTCGCCTTCGGGAAGGCCTTTGCGAGGGTGAGCCCGATCACGCCCGAACCGCAGTAGAGATCGGCGGCGGTCTTGAAGTTCGCTTTCGCCGCCTCTTCGCAAACCATCGCGAGGAGTCGCTCGAATGCGGACGCGTTGACCTGGCGGAACGCTTCCGCGGAATAATGCATGTCGAGGCCGGCGATCCGATCCGTCAATTCTGCCGTTTCCCGATGATCCGGCGCGCTGACAAGCACGTGGGAGATCTCGGAAAACCGTTCTTTCAAGGCAGAACGTATCGTTTCCGAGGCGCGTTCGTTCCGTTCACGGCAGGAGAGGATCACCGTCACCCCGTCGTCGGCGCTCCGGATCGAAAGAGATGCCGGGGAAAGCGCGGCGGCAAGGTCAGAGTTGTCGTTGAGACAGCACACGATGTCGGAGAACACCGGGGGACAGAGCGCGCAGCCGCGGAAGGGAAGCACTACGTTCGATTCCGGGCGGCAGTACCCGAAGGATTGCGCACCGGGATCGTAATGGACCGTCATCTTGTTGCGGTAGCCGTACCGATTCGGGGAAGATACGGTTTCCCCGACGGGGATGTCGCCGAGTCCGGCTCTCCGGAGTGCGGATCGGACGGCATTGGCCTTGATGCGGTTTTCCTCGTCGTAATCCACCCAACCGAGCGAGCACCCGCCGCAGACATCCTCATCCGGGCAGAGCGAATCGATCCGATGATCGGATCGGCGAATGAGAGACAGGCATTTGCCGGCTGCATAATTCTTTTTCCGCTCCGTGATCTCGATCTCCGCCCGCTCACCGGGAAGAACGCCCGGCACAAAAACAACCATGCCGTCGAGGCGCGTGATCCCCGTGCCGTTTTCGTTCGTGTCGATGAAATCAGCCTCAAATCGCTCCATTCCGCCGCTCCTTTTCCGCCGTTTTCCCTATTATAACCGATCTTTCCCCCGCTGTCAATCGTCCGCACGCATTTCACCCGTTCGCATAGGATGGATAGGGAGAACCCATGACTCAGGAGGTCCGATATGCCGGACTGCATCCTCACCATGAAATCAAGGACACAGGCGGAATCGGCGCGAAGGATCGCGGGAGATCTGCGCATTCCGGCAAGCGTCGTCTCCGTCGATCCGTCCGTTACCAGGCACGGCTGTGCATTCGGCCTCCGCTTTTCGTGCGACACAGCCGGAAGGCTTCAAAGCGCGCTCTCAAGGAAGAACGTCTCCTGGGGCGAGATGATCGGAGCGCGGAGATGATCTATTTCGACAACGCCGCGACAACGTGGCCGAAGCCCCCCGAGGTGATCGCGGCGACGGCGGAAGCCATGCGGTCGGCGGGCGGCAATCCGGGTCGGGGATCGCATCCCCTTGCCGACGCTGCCGCGGAGATCGTCTATGCCTGCCGGGAAGCGGCCGGACGCTTTTTCGGCGCGGCTCCGGAGCGTGTAGTCTTCACATCCGGTGCCACGGCGTCCCTCAACGTCGCGATCCGAGGGCTGATCCCGGCGGGAGGCCATGTCCTCTATGACAATCTGTGCCACAACGCCGTGAGACGCCCGCTTCTTGCGATGCAGCGGGAAGGGCGGATCCGTGCCGAACAATTCGACGCGTCCGGGGAGGAGCGTGAAATCCTCACCTCTTTCTCCGAAAAGATCCGTCCGGAAACCGCCGCCGCGGTCGTGACGCACGCGTCCAACATCTGCTCGAAAGTCCTGCCGATCCGGAAAATCGGCGGCTTGTGCCGCATGCACGGGATCCCGCTGATCGTCGACGCCGCCCAGAGCGCCGGTGTGATCCCGATCGACATGCAGCGGGACGGGATCGCCGCGCTCGCCGTACCGGGCCACAAAGGTCTCTGCGGTCCGCAGGGCGTCGGACTGCTCATCCTCGGGGAAGGCGTCGTTCCGCGTCCGCTGCTCATCGGCGGGGCGGGGATCAGGTCGCTCGACGAGGAAATGCCCGAAGAAATCCCGGAACGCCTCGAAGCGGGAACGCTGCCTCTGCCGGCCATCGCGGGACTTCTCGCCGGGATCCGCTGGGTCGGGGCACAGGGAATCGAGACGATCCGACGGCATGAATCCGCCCTTGCTAAGTGCTTTGCGGGCGGTCTCGGCAAGTGCTGTACGGTCTTCGGACCAGCCGACGGCTCCGTTGTCGGCTTCACGCACCGACGTCTCACCCCCGCCGCGATCGGATCGATGCTCGCCGAAGAGGGCATCTGCGTGCGGACCGGATTTCACTGCGCGCCCGATGCGCATCGCACCCTCGGCACCGGAAAAGACGGCTGCGTGCGCGTGAGCTTCTCCGCGTTCAATACCGAAGAGGAAGTCGGTCGAATTCTGAAAATTCTGTGCCGTCTCGATTAACATTCGGAAAAACTCTTGACTTCGCCGCGGATTCATTGTATAATATATTACTCCATGAAATGTACTCAGAAAGGAATTCCGGCGATGGCAGAATGGACCGTAGATAAAAAAGACGTCAAGTCGACGGTGGACGGAGACTACATGCTTTACCGCAACCGTCCCCTCGTGCGTGAGGACAACATCATCTGCTACGGGAATCTTTCCGATCCCTACGTCATCCAGATGATCATCATGACGGAGAAGGATTTCCGCGGAAAGAAGGTCCCCGATCAGATCTATGTGCAGCTTCTCAGCACCGACACCTCGAAACCCATGAACGCGCGCGTGATCAAGGACAGCATGAAAAGCGGCATGAACGACGCCCTTGACCTCGGCGTGACATGGCTTGAGCGTTATCTCGCATCGTGAAGCAAACGGCCGGAACACCACCGGCTGTTTTTTCATCGAAAGAAAACCGGGAACATGGCAGCGAAAGCCGCGTGTCCCCGGTTTTTGGATTTTTACGGAATCATCTCTCGTTGATCTGCTTCTGCGCCCACGTGAGGAGCGGCGTGCGGATCGGCGGGGAAAGATTCTCGGGCAGCGCGTCGGGCGGGAAGAAACAAAGCTCTTCGACTTCTTCCGGCTGTCCGACCGGTGTCCCGGACCATCTGCGGCAGACAAAGACGATATCGATGTTCGAGACCTCGTCGCCGTTCGGGTAGATATAATGCGTGTCGGGCCCGGAGAACACGCCGAAAAGGGTCAGCTCCTCGGCCAGGAGACCGGTTTCCTCATAAAGCTCGCGGCGCGCGGCATCCTCCACGACTTCGTCGAGCTCGACGGAGCCGCCGGGATAGCCCCAGCAGTGGTTGTCGGTCCGGCGTTCGAGCAGGACCTCGCCCGCTTCGTTCACCGGGATGACGCTTGCGCCGACCTGCAAAACCGGGCGGTGTCCGACGAGCGCGCGCAGGGAACGGATGTAATCGGTCATATCGCTCTCCCTCCCGCTCAGGACGCCGGTTTGATCTGGTTCTTCGGCGCCATCTTGGACATCTGCCTCTGCGCCATCACAAGGCCGTAATAGATGCCCTGCTTCCGCATCAGCTCTTCGTGCGTACCGATCTCCGCCACCTCGCCCTGTTCGAGAACGAGGATCTTCGTCGCGTTGCGGAGCGTGGAAAGGCGGTGTGCGATGGCGAGCGTCGTGCGGTCCGCGATCAGCTTCTGCAGAGCGTCCTGGATCTGCTTTTCCGTCTCCGTGTCGAGAGACGCCGTCGCCTCGTCGAGGATCAGGATCCGCGGATTGTGCAGAAGCGCCCGCGCGATCGCCACTCTCTGCCGTTCGCCGCCGGACAGGGTGTGCCCGCGTTCGCCGACCTTGGTATTATAGGCGTTCGGCAGCTTCATGATGAAGCTGTGCGCGCCGGCAGCCTTGGCCGCGGTGATGACCTCGTCGCGGGTGGCGTCAGGCTTTGCGTAGGCGATGTTGTCGTAGATCGTGCCGGAGAACAGGAAGGTCTCCTGCAGCACGACGCCGATCTGTGAGCGCAGGGAATCCTGCGAAAGATCGCGGATATCGATGCCGTCGATGCGGATCGCGCCTTCATCGACGTCGTACATGCGCATGACGAGGTTGATGAGCGTGGATTTTCCGACGCCGGACTTGCCGACGATGCCGACCATCTCGCCCGGATGGATCTCCGCGGTGATGTGCTTCAGAACATATTGGGTCTTGTCATACCCGAAGGACACGTCGTCGAAGGTGATGGTCCCGTTGATCACGTGGTCGACGGCGCCTTCCCGGTCCGCCACATCCTCTCCCTCGTCGATGACGTCGAAGATCTTCACGATCGAGGTCATCGTCCGGGTCAGACGGCGCGGCAGCCACGACAGCCAGCGCAGCGGTCCGTAGATGATGCTCACGTACGCCGAGAACTGGCTCATTTCCCCGAGCGTCATCTCGCCGCCGATGATCCTGCGTCCGACATAGTAGAGCAGGAAATACTCGCCCACGCCCATCAGGAAGTTGAGGAACGGCTGGATCTTCGCGAAGAAGTGCTCCGTGAGGATCCGGGTGTCGCGCAGATCGCGGGAAACCTTGTCAAACCGTTCGATCTCGCGCTTCTCCATGCCGAACGCCTTCACGACGCGGATGCCGGAGAAGGTGTCGTGCAGGATGGAGTTTTCCCGGGAATCGAGCTGCCAGCTGCGGTGGAATACATGCCGCATGAAGCTGTGGAACAGGCGGTAGCTGTACATGACGATCGGCGTCGGAAGGATGATCATCAGCGCGAGCCGCCAGTCGTAGGTGAAGAGGTAGATGCCGACGGCCAACAGGATCAGGATCTGTTCCGCCATCGCGCCGAAGTCGTTCGAGATGAACCGGGAGAGCTCCGCCGTGTCGTTCGAGACGCGGTTCATCAGCTCGCCGGAGGTCCGCTTCGAAATGCGCGCGATGGACATCTTCTGGATCTTATCGAACACGAGCTCGCGCAGGGTCGCCGTGATGTTGTTGCCCGCCCGGATCAGAAAGACGGAACGGACCATCGAGAGGAGCCGCTGGAAGATGTTCACGGCGAAGAGCAGGGCGATGACCGTGAGGAATCCCGCGAGCTTCGGCATCTCAGCCGCCTTGATGTAATCGTCGACGAGGATGCGGTTGATGTACGGCGGCACGAGGTTGACGAGCGCGATGATGAAATAGAAGACGACGGACAGATAGATCAGATGGTGATAGGGTTTCGCAATCTTCCAGAGCCGTCCGATGTAGTTCTTCTTGTCGACGCAGTGCTCGCAGACGTTCGATCCGGGGCGGTACTGCCGGTGACACTTCGGACAGCGGCGGTTGATCTCTTTTTCGTATTCGTAGCTGATCTCCCTGCCTTCGAGGTGGTTGCCGATCTCGCGGGCCGCTGCGGCGTAGAAATCGAGGTACTGGTTGTCCGCGCGGCAGAGGATGTGCCAATCGCCGCTCTTCATCCGGTATTCGATGAAGCAGCAGCCGTTTCCCCGGCGGAAGACGGCCTCTTCCACCTCGGAGAGCGGCACGGACGCCGTCCGGACCCCGTCCGCATAGATGAGGAAACGATCCCGCGTCAGGACCGCGATCCCGTCCACGCGCCGTCTGACGGCGGTCGGCGTCAGGTTATAATCGATGGGGAGAAGAATGTCTTCGGCTTTGAGGGTGCTGTCCAGCCCGAGGACCTTCTCCGTGAGAGTCGTTCTGTTCTCCATGATCTGCTCCCTTATGCCGGATTACAGGAAGAGTTCGATCCGCTTGAAGCTCTTGCGGTCGAGCTTTTCGATATCGGGGATCTCATAGCGGTTCCCGTCGATGTCATTGGCGAAAATGCGGGTGCCGCCGACCTTCAGAAGGTTCGAAAAGGTGTCGCGCATGGTGAATTCCATTTCGCCCTCGTCGGTGAGGACTTTCCAGTACGAATACCCGAACTTGTCCTTGACCGAGAGGATCTGGCGGATCACCGGGGTGAAGTATTTCCGGTCGAGCTCTTCCCGGAGGAGCTTTGACGCTTCCTCGCCGAGCTCGTCGATCTCGCGGATGATCCCGATCTCTTTCGAATCGATGTCCAGCACGGAGATATACGCGTAGGGATAATCGAAGGGAAAGGCCCGGTGCAGGAAGATGCGGTCGTAGACCTTCTCCTCCTCGACGCCGTCTTCGTTCGGAAGGCGGACCGTCATCTTCACAAAGTCGCTCTCCTTCTCGAATTTCGCGTTCTCCGCGGTGATGTATCGCACGGCGACGACTTCTTTGAGGGTCGCCGCTTCGTTTTTCTTTTCAGCCATATCCGCCTCCGTTATTCTTCGATGCCGATGTTCTTCATGGCTTCCATCTGGAGCTTGTAAAGGTTGTAGTAGATGCCGCGCTGCGTGATCAGTTCCTGATGCGTGCCGGCTTCCGGGACCTTGCCGTTTTCGATCACGATGAGCTTGTCCGCGTCGCGCAGGGTCGAGAGCCGGTGAGCGATGGTGATCGTCGTGCGGCCGACGGAGAGACGTTCCAGCGCGGCCTGGATCTTGCGCTCGGTCTCCGTGTCCATGGCGGCGGTCGCCTCGTCGAGGATCAGGATCTTCGGGTTGCGCAGGATCGCGCGGGCAATGGAGACGCGCTGACGTTCGCCGCCGGAGAGATCCTTGTGTCCGAAGCCGATCATGGTGGAATAGGCGTCGGGCAGGTTGATGATGAAGTCGTGCGCGCCCGCGATCTTGGCGGCTTCGATGACCTCCTCCTCCGAAGCTTCCGGCTTCGCGTAGCGGATGTTGTCGAGGATCGTCCCCATGAAGAGGTAGGTCTCCTGCGACACGATCGCGACGTTCTTTCTCAGGTCTTCGTAGGCGAGATCGCGCACGTTCACGCCGTCGATCCTGATCTCGCCGTTCTCCGTGTCGTACAGGCGGATCAGAAGGTTCGCGAGCGTCGATTTGCCCGCGCCCGTATGACCGACGATGCCGAGCGATTCGCCCGGCTCCACGGAGAAGCTCACCCCGTCGATGACCTTGCGGTTTTTCTCATAGGAGAAGTCCACGCCGGAGAACTCGACCCGGCCTTCGCAGGTTTCGAGATGCACGGGATGATCGGATTCCATGACGTCCGGCTTGGCATCCATGATCTCCACGAGGCGGCTCATCGCGTTGAGACTGTCCGTGAATTCGTAGACCATCCCGACGAAGGAATCGAGCGGAGAGAGGATCATGTTCATGTACGCCGTGAAGGTGAGGAGCATGCCGTAGCTCATCTCCCCCTTGATGACCATCCAGCCGCCGACGCCGAGGACCGTGAGGTTGCTGATGAGGAAGAGCAGATCGAGGATCGGGAAGGCCACGGTCCCGAAGGTCGAGGTCTCGATCTCCGCGGACATGAGGTCGCGGCTGCTGCGGTCGAAACGCGCGGTCTCCGCTTTTTCCTTCGAGAACGCCTTGACGACGCGCATGCCGGAGAGGATATCCGAAAGGATCCCGTTCATCTTCCGCACTCTGGTCCAGCGCTTGATGTGGAAGGTGTCCATCTTGTGGAACAGGAACCGCATCCCGAAAAAGAGGAGCGGGACCGTCAAAACGGTCAAGAGGGTCAGAAGCGGATTCATGATGAGCATGATCACCAGAATCACGGCGATCTGCACGATGTTCACGACATAATAGGGGACGCCGTCGCAGAAGAACCAGTAGATCGTGTTCGCGTCGCGCGTGACCTGCGTCATGAGGCCGCCCGTCTGACGGTTCGTGAAGAAGGAAAGGGAAAGGCGTTCGATCGAGGAGAAGATGACCTTTTTGAGATCGTAGATGACGTTCGCCGCGATCGTGGTGGTCACAAGGCTGTGGAACACCGAGAAGAGGGTATTGAGCAGCCGCGTGCCGATAATGATGCCGAGGACGAGCAGAACCTGACCGTAAAAGCGTCCGGCCTTGTCCAGCACCTGATCGTAGTAAAAACCGGAGGAGATGTACGGCGCGAGGATCCCGAGGCCGCTTGTCAGCACGAGCATCAGGATCAAGAGGACGATCTCTTTTTTATATTTCAGAACGAATTCCGAGGTCCGGCGGATGATGCGGTTCTTGTCCATGCACTTCGGGCAGAGCTTGCGTTCCTCGTCGATGTAGCGGGTGCCGCATTTCGGACAGAACATTTCGTCGTGCGCGCGGTGGCTTTCCTCGTCCGGCGTGATCTTTCCGTCCTTTTTCAGCTCGCCGAGGAAGCGGGCCGCCGTCCAGAAGTCGGATTTATAAGTATTGGATAGGTTTGCGAGAAGCAGATAGTCCCCGTCCTTCGTCTTCGCGGTGAAGCGGGCGGACGCGATCTGTTCCTCGACCTTGAATTCCTCGAGATCGGCGAGGGACCAGGTGTCCCAGGTGAGAAGTTCGAATCTGCGCGCGAGCCTGTTCTTGCGGGTAAAGACCGTCGTGCCGGGCGCCCTTGTGAGCGACACCGAGCCCGAGAGGACGATGACGTCGTCCGCCGTCGCGAGAAGATAGCAGTCGGAGCGCACCATCTCGGCGTTGCGGTCCGATTTGACGCAGAGCAGGATCGAATCGTGCGGAATTCCTTTTTCATCAAGAACAGGTACGATGTCGTCGGGCAGCGCGGAGGGATTGCCCGGGTCAAAGTACCATTGTTTTTCTATCATAGCGCGAGTCTCCTTCTTTGCAGAGGGTCTGCCGCGGGGAGTCATCCGGACGCGGCTCATTCCATTATAGCGGTTTTTTTCGGGTATGTCAAGATATTCCCGAAAATTCCTAAATTATCTCGCAGCGATTTAATTTTATATTTTTCCTTCCGAAGGCTTAACAAATCGCTCCCGATGTGCTATAATAAATAAAACTGTGCAAACCGGAGGCTGCGAATGACAGATCGCATCGCCGCGGCTGATCCCGCCGCCCTGAAAAAGGCGTTCCTCAGCGGGAGAAGCGCATACAGTCCGTATATATACCTGCCTCTCGATTCCAGGGGAGGCCTCGACACCGAAGAGAGGATCTCGAAGCTCTTCGCCGGATACCGCAAATCCGGATTCCGGGGAGTGATCCCGTTCTCGAACAAGAATTTCTCTCTGCGTCCCCTCTCCGAAGAGATCGCTGAGGTCTATTCCGTCATCGTAAAGGCAGCGGAGGAGGATGACCTCGCGCTCGGCTACCTCGACGACACCTACGTCATGCGGGAATATCTGAAGGCGCTCCCGCCTGACGAAAAAGCCGGATGCCGGATCCTCTCGGAATACGAATACGCCTGCTCGGAGAACACGACGTTCAAGAAGAAGCTGCACGCCACGGGGACACTCATGTCCCTCTGCGCGGTGAACGACGACGATCTCACGATCCTCGACCTGCGGCAGTTTGCCGCGGACGGCGTCCTCGAGTGGAAGGTCCCGGCAGGGAACTGGAACGTCATGGAATTCGTCTGCGAGCCGGATCCGGATGAACACTACGTCGATCTGATGGATTACCGGGTCTGCTCGGACTATCTGAAGCGGACGGCGGGGACTCTCCTCGACCGGATCGATCCCGACGGACAGGTCTTCCGGCTCTTCATCGCGCGCAACGTCCTCTATGCCGGGCGGAACCGCCGCATGTGGCACCCGGACTTCAACCGCGCGTTCCGGGAAGCCTGCGGCTTTGATCCCGCGCCGTATTATCCGCTGCTCTTCCGCGGATTCCCCGGTCATTCGGGGCGGTACAAATCCCTCATGATGACCCTGCGCGCAAAGATGCTGACGGACGGCTATCTCAAAGCGGTCTCCGATTTCTGCCATGCCCGCGGACTCTTCTCCACGGGATTCGCGGCGGAGAGCAAGGCGACGCACTGCTCGTGGCTCTTCGGGGACGGACAGATGATCCACCGCTATGCCTCGGCGCCCGGCGTCTCCCTCCCGTTCGCGTATCTCTACGGCCTCAACAGCATCAAGGTCGCCTCCGGCGCGGCGGATCAGTTCGGCGACGACACCGTGACGGCCGATCTCTTCAAGTATTACAGCACGCTCACGAAGGACATCATCTACCGCGAATCGATGAACGCGTTCGTACGCGGGGTGAACATGGTCTTCGCGCATCTCGGCGAGGACCGCACGGAAAAGACGGACATCGTCGAAGGCGATACCAGCGTCTGGGGATCGATCTTCTCCAAAGGCGACGACCTCTCGGACTTCGCCTCCTACGTCACCCGGGTGCAGACCCTTCTGCGCGGCGGGGAACATATCTGCGAGGCGGCGATCGTCTATCCGATCCATTCGCTCCATTCCTACGTCGCGCTCTATCAGTCGCCGAACACGGAATTCGAGTATCCGTCGACGCCGGAGAACGCGGACTACATGGAGCTGATGAACAATTTCCTCAACTACGTCGGCATCGACACCATGTTTCTGCATCCGGACACGCTGGCGGAGCGCGCGTTCTCCGAGGACGGATACCTCTATCTCCCCGGCGAACACGGCGCGGCGAAGATGAAGATCCTCGTGCTCCCGTCGATGTCCCTCATCAGCCTGAAAACCCTGCGCGTCATCCGCAAGTTCTTCGACGACGGCGGCAAGATCCTCGCGACGGACGCCCTGCCGAAGGATGCCTTCGAATGCCCGGACTCCCCGGCGGAGACGAATCGCTCGCTGAAGGAGGACAGCCCGGAGGACGAGGAGGTGCGCGCGCTGATCCGGTCGATTTTCGGCGAGAGCGTCGACGATCCGCACGTGATCCGCAGCTACTATAAGAATGAGAACGAAAACGGCGGCATCGCCTACTTCCTCCCGGCGAACAAGACCTGCATCGACGGCACGGACACGGTGGCCGCGGATATCCTTCTCCAGGCCGTGCGCAACTTCGGGACCTCGCCCGACATCCTCATTGAGCGGCGTCCCCGCGTGGAATTTCTCGGCGTCGTCAATCAGCATCTGCCCGACTTTATGAAGATCGGGATCGACAAGCGGCTCGCACGCGGATGCTCCATGAACGCTCTGCACAAGCAGTACGCCGGATGCGACATCTATTTCTTCTCGAACACGACGGGGAAGGACTACAACGGCCACGTTCTCCTCCGCGGACGCCTCCAGCCGGAGGAGTGGAACCCGATGAACGGCAAGATCCGCCGATCGGCCTCCGAGCTCGTGAAAGTGCGCGGAGAGATCTACACCCGCGTGCAGCTCTCCGTCGAAGCCACCTCCTGCGTCTTCATCGTCTCCCCGATCGCGCGGACCCAGCGTGAACTGATCCGCGATCTGCTCGACGGAGAGAATATCCCCGAATACACCCCCCGCGACTGATCATCCCGAACCCGATCACCGATATAAGGAGAAAGCCATGTACTGCGAAACCATTTCCAGAACCGCGAGCGCGGTCATCGAAAACATCGGACGCGCGATCTACGGCAAGGAGGATGAGATCCGCTTCGTCGTCGCCGCTCTGCTGTGCCGCGGTCACGTCCTCCTCGACGACATTCCCGGCACGGGCAAGACGACGCTCGCCAAAGCGCTCGCAAGATCCGTCTCCGCCGAGACCCGCCGCATCCAGTTCACCCCCGACCTTCTCCCGTCCGACATCACCGGCGTCAACTATTTCAACCAGAAGACCGCGGACTTCGTCTTCCGGCGCGGTCCCGTCTTCACGAACATCCTCCTCGCGGATGAAATCAACCGCACGACGCCCCGCACGCAGTCCGCGCTCCTCGAATGCATGGGCGAGCGTCAGGCGACGGTCGACGGCGTGACCTATCCTCTCGACGATCCCTTCTTCGTCATCGCGACGCAGAACCCGATCGAATCCCAGGGCACGTTCCCGCTTCCGGAAGCGCAGATGGACCGTTTTCTCATGAAGCTCTCCCTCGGCTACCCGGACCACGACGCGGAAAAGACCGTCCTCTCGAACTACGGCGCGGCTTCCCCCGTCGACACCCTCTCCGCCGTCTGCACCTGCGCGGATATCGGCGAGGCCTCCGATCTCGTGACGAAGATCACCGTCAGCGAGCCGATCAAGGACTATATCATCAACATCGCGGATGCCACCCGGAAGAGCGACCGCCTGCGCCTCGGCGTCTCCCCGCGCGCGACCCTCGCCCTCATGAAGGCATCCCAGGCCTTCGCGGGGATCCTCGGACGCGACTATGTGCTGCCGGATGACGTCAAGCGCGTCGCGGTGCCGGTCCTCTCCCACCGGATCATCACCCGTTCGCAGAATACGATCCGCCTCACCGACACGAACGAGCAGGTCATCGAGGCGATCATCGACACCGTCCGCGCGCCCATCGACTGAGGACACGCCATGATCTACATTGCCATCGTCCTTGCCGCCGTCGCGGTCATGATGATTCAGGCGCGCATATTCCGGAAGAAGGCGTTCGAGGATCTCGAATACGCGGTGTCCCTCTCCGTGTACGAGGTCTTCGAGGGCGAGGAGATCTATCTCTATGAGGAGATCAAAAACAACAAGCTCCTCCCCCTGCCTTTTCTGAAGGTCGACACAGAGCTGCCGGACGGGCTCTCGTTTCACATTCTCGAGGATGACAGGAAGCGCGGGACGAAACGGGACACCTATCCGCGGGTCATTCACAGTCTCTTTGTGCTCCGGAGCCGTCAGATGATCCGACGCCGCTGGCGGGTCCGGTGCGACGTGCGCGGGACCTATCACCTCGGCAGCGCAACGCTCCTCGCGGACGACGTCTTCGGGACATCCCCCGTCGTGAAGGTGATCGAGGCGGCCCGTGACGTCCCCTCCGCGACCATCGTCGTCCTTCCGAAGGCCATCGACCTCGAGCGCAATTTCACCGCCTCCCGGTACACGAGCGGCGATTTCCTCGTGCAGTCGAGCCTCCTGACCGATCCGCTCCTCAAGGCAGGCGTGCGGGATTACGTCCCGGGCGACCCAATGAACCGGATCAACTGGATGCAGACCGCGGTGCGGGGAAGCCTCATGACCAACCTCGAAGAATTCACCAACCGCCATCAGTTCAACATCATCATGAACATGCAGGCGCGGGATATCGAAAAGGTCATCCCCGGTCCGCCGTCCAACCGCGCGCCGGTCGAGCTCTGCATGACGGTCGTCGCCTCGATCCTCGACGGCGTCGCCGCAGAAAGCATCCCCGTGCGCTTTATCTGCAACACGCCCCCCGAACAGTTCGGCGAGGACATGAACGCCTCGCGCGGGGAAGGCGATGCCGTCGGCGAAAAGGTCTTTGTCTCGCCGGTCTTCCGCGGAACGCCGAGCGTCATCGGGGCCCTGCGCATGCTCGCGACGCTGGAGCTCATGATCTCCGTCCCGATCGAGAAGATGCTCGACCACATCCTTCAGAATCCCTACGCCTATACGAGCGGCGGGAACATGATCTTCGTCTCGTCCTATCTTGACGAACGCATGATCAATTTCACCTACGCGATGCGCCGCATGGGCGTGACGGTGATCTTCTACATCACCTCCACGAGCCTCAACGCGCACATCATCCCCGAGGACATCGAGGTCCATTTCCGTACGTTTACGGATGAATGAAAGGAGGACGCATGACTTCGAAAAGCTATGAAAGAGTCTTCAACATCGTCTCGGCCGCGGGCGTCGCGATGCTCATGATCCCCCTCTTTCTCATCCTGCTCGGCAACGTCTTCCCGTATTCGCTCGTGATCCTGCCGTTTGCCGCCGCCTTCGCGACCATGTTCGGCTACGGCGTTCAGTGGCTCTTCGGCGCGATAACGGGAAAACGCGCGTCGGAGGACGGCTTCGACGACTTCCGCAGCGGCGTTCTCGGCCGGTTCCGCGTCGCGTATGCCGCCATCCCGCTCACGATCAACCTTGCCGTTTCCGCGGGCGTCTTCTTCCTCTTCGACCGCTGGCTGTACGGCATGTCCGAGAGCGGCGTGACCTTTTCGGACGGGAGGTTCATCCACTATACCGTCCTGTATGCGATCTTCGCGGCCGGGCTCTTCTTCCTCGCGTCGACGGCGGGCTGCGTGATCTGGTTCTATCCGATCGAACGGCTCTCGAACATCTATACCCTCATCGGCGGATGCGTCCTCTTCTTCATCGAGAGCTTCTTCCTCTGGCTCACGGCGCGTTCCTTCGGGATCGACACGTCCGCCTTCACGACCCTCTCCCTCGGGCTGCCGTTTGCGATCTTCTTCGTGTGCATCCTGATCATTTACAACCAGAGCAATCTGCAGAGGCGGTGCCGCGGCTCGGTGGTCTCGGTCATCACCGGGGAAGAGCGGCGATACAATCTGTTCCTCGTGCTCCTGCTTCTCTGCGCCTTCGCCGTCGCGACCGGGATCGCCTTCGTGATCGTCGCGGGGATCGCCATCCTGCTCCGGATGCTGCTCTACATCATCCTCTTCCGCGCGTTCCACAACGTCGACAACACGGCGACCTACGAGGCCTACGAATACGTCGACTCCGAGGAAGCCGGCAGGATGTTCCGGCGAAACGTCATGTCGCCGGAGAACCAGTATATCGTGGCGGTTTTCGTGCTCATCGTCGCCGCCGTGATTCTCATCGTCATCGGCATCAAGACCGGGCTCGTGCAGAAATTTCTGCAGTGGCTGCGCGAATTCATCGACACCATCCTCATCGGCTCCTCGATCATCAAGAGCTCGTTCGATCCGAATGCCGAGGAGGGAACATACAACTACCGCGATGAGCGGCGCAAGCTCCAGAACGCCGGCATCCGAGACTACGACGCCATGGCGGCGACGACGGACAATTACCGCCTGTTCCTGCAGCGGCTCGGAAGGCTGCGGACCTACGACGAACAGCTCTGCTACGCCTACGCGGTCCTGTTGCGCATGTACAAGAAGATGAACATCCCCCTGAAGATCTCCGACACCCCGCGCGAGAACGAGGCGAAGGTGACCCACGCGCTGTCGGTCTCCGAGATCCAAAAGATCACCGCCGATTTCGAATCGGTCCGCTACGCCGGGCACACGCCGGACGACAGCGAAGCCGCGGCGATCCTCGGCGATATCTGCGCGGTCATCAAGCGGTATCTCTTCTGACGGCATTTCCCGCATTTCACGGAATAAAACCGGAATCACTCCCGTACACTATGGACAGCCAGTTTCGTACGGGAGTGATTTCTATGTTCCGAAAAACCGTCCTTCCTCTGTTCCTCGCCGTTATTTTTCTCTTATTTGCCGCTCCTGCCCGCGCCGACGTCCCCGACTGCGTTCCCTTCGAGGTAAACGCGGAGTCCGCCGTCCTGATGGAGATGTCGACCGGGACCGTGCTTTATGCGAAAAATGCCGACCGCGCGCTCCCGCCGGCCTCCGTGACGAAGATCATGACGCTTTTGCTGTTCATGGAGGAGGTGGACGCGGGGAATATCGCGCTCGACGAGGAGATCACCGTCAGCGAGTACGCCGCGTCAATGGGCGGATCGCAGGTCTATCTCGAAGCGGGAGAGACGATGACGGCGGAGGAGCTTCTCAAATGCGTCATCATCGCTTCGGCAAACGACGCCGCCGTGACGCTCGCCGAAAAGGTCGCGGGCAGCGAAGAGGCGTTCGTCGCGCGGATGAACAAACGGGCGGAGGAGCTCGGCATGGCGAACACGCACTTCGAGAACGTCACGGGGCTCGACGATACCGCGGTGAAGCATCTCACGAGCGCGTACGATATCGCCCTGATGTCGAAGGCTCTGCTCGCGCATGAGACGATCACGAAGTATTCGACGATCTGGATGGATTCGATCCGCGGCGGTGCCTTCGGCCTGACGAACACCAACCGCCTGGTCCGCTTCTATCCGGGGATCACGGGGCTGAAAACCGGATCGACGTCGAAGGCGGGCTTCTGCATGAGCGCGACGGCGAAGCGCGACGGAATGCATCTCATCGCGGTCGTCATGGGTTCTCCGACGCGGGATATCCGCAACGCCGCCGCGAAGGAACTGCTCGACTACGGATTCGCCGGATATTCGCTCTATGAGAGCCCGGGCGGTCGTGCCGGCGAGGTCCCGGTCAAGGGCGGCGTAGAGGATCTCTGCGGCGCCGTGAAGCCGCCCGTCTCGATGCTCATGGCAAAAGGGAAGAGCCGCGGCGTGACGGAGGAGATCCTGCTTGACGGCTCGGTTACGGCTCCGGTTAAAGAGGGGCAGCGCGTCGGCGTCGTCCGGTATCTTTCGGAGGGCGAAATCCTGCGCGAGGAATCCGTCACGGCGGCGTCTGCGATCCCGCGGATCGGGTTCGGCGGGCTTCTTCTGCGGATGCTCGGCACAGCCTTTTTGAAATCGGAGAAATAATTCTCCTCAAAGGGCTTGAAAAGCGGCGAAAAATGTTGTATGATAAGAGTGACAAAATTTTTCACCGCTCCCCGCCGGATCCGCCGACGGAGAAGTCTATGGAGGATATCCGAAAATCATGGCACTCAAACTCATCGATACCTATGTCAAACCGTTTCTTTCCGACACGGAGGTCTCAAAGATCACACATCTCGCCAAAGCCTCGCACGAACTCGTCCTGTCCCGCGAAGGCGCCGGAAACGCCTTTCTCGGATGGGTCGACCTTCCGGTCGCTTACGATAAAGAAGAATATGCCCGCATCAAGCTCGCCGCGCAGAAGATTCAGAAGAGCTGCGACGTCTTCGTCGTCATCGGGATCGGCGGCTCGTACCTCGGCGCGCGCGCTGCGATCGAATTCTGCACCTCGCCCCTGTACAACAACCTGAAGAAGGATACCCCGGACATCTATTTCATCGGCAATTCCATCAGCCCGTCCGCCCTCGCCGACGTTCTCCGCCTCTGCGAAGGCCGCGACGTCTGCGTCAACGTCATCTCGAAGTCCGGCACGACCACCGAGCCCGCCGTCACCTTCCGCATCTTCCGCGAGCTTCTCGAAAAGAAGTAC
>JAFYBI010000271.1 GCA_017540285.1 Clostridia bacterium
CAGACAAACAAAAGAGGAGAACTGATATGGAACACATCGGACAGAAAATCAAAGACCTGCGCAAGAAAGCCGACCTGACGCAGGACCGGCTGGCGGACTACCTCGGGGTCACGGCGCAGGCGGTCTCGAAATGGGAGGTCGGACAGACGGCCCCGGATTTGTCGCTCATCGCGCCGCTCTGCCGCGTGCTCGGGTGTTCGGCGGATGAGCTCTTGGGGATCGCGGAGGAAAACGGCGAAGAGATCCAAGCCATGATCGATGAGCTTCAGCTCACGCCGCATCGATCGGAAACCATACGAAGGATTGCAAAGACCGCCGCGGAAAAATACCCGCGAAACGAGCGGCTTTCCCTCGCCATCGCAATAGCGGAGAGGAGTGCGGATACGAATGACCGGAATGAAGGCCGGGCTCTCCGTGCCGACGCGGAAAAGCGTTTTGTCACGATCCTCTCGGAAACGGCGGACCCGGAGTTTCGTTCAAGCGCCGCGACAAGCTATGCGCTGTTTCTGATCGAGGAGGAAAGAAGGGACGAGGCGGCAAAGATCGCGGAACAGATCACCGGCGGTTTAAAGGACGAGATCCTGCTCAAATGCCTGGACGGGGACGAATGGCTGGATCGGCAGCAGTTCCTTGTCTACCGCTCGCTCAACAAACTTTGCGGGTTTCTGGAACACAGAGGATTTGAACGAAAGCATCTTCCCTCCTTGGAAGCGGCGGAGGCAGCGATCCGCGCGGTCCTCTGCGACGGGAATTATATCGGTTACAGCAATCGCCTCTACGTCAACGCCTGTGAACAAATCAAACATCTCATGGAAGCGGGCGAGTACGCGCGGGCTGTCGAAAAGCTCCGGGATCGGATGGAATATGCCGCACAGTACGGAAAGCTGCTCGCGGAGGCGAAGGGACCGGACACTTATCTCCCATACACCGCCCCCGCTCTTGACGGATTCGGGGAAGACTCCGCGGTATGGGGACACATCGATCCGAGAAGCGCCGATGAGTTTTCGACGTTGAATCTTCTGAACGTCTTAAAGTCCGACTTCTACGCCCCCCTCCGCTCCCGCGACGATTTCAAGGCCCTTCTGGCAGAACTGGAATCCCCCGGGGAGAACGCCTGACGCATCCTCAATTCTGCATTCTGAATTCTGAATTCTGAATTACTCCCTCTCCCCCCCGCTTGACGCCCCTCCCCCGGATGTGCTATAATATACCCATCACCCATCACACCCCCGGGAGGCGGACATGGCGGATTACCGGGCGCAGGACGCAGCGCAGAAAAACGAGACGCGGGACACCGTCTCCGGCATCGTGGATTCGATCATCTATCAGAACGAGGAAAACGGCTATACCGTGTGCGAGATCGAGGACACGACCGGCGCGCCCGTCACCCTCGCGGGGATCATCCCCTACCTCACCGAGGGCGACAAGATCACCGCCGCCGGCGCGTGGGTCACCCATCCGCAGTACGGCAGGCAGTTCCGGGTCGATTCCTATGAAAAGGTCCTTCCCGCCGAGGAGGGCGACATCCTGCGCTACCTGGCGTCCGGCGCGATCAAGGGCATCGGCCCCCGCACGGCGCAGCGCATCGTCGACAAGTTCGGCACGGATTCCTTCGAGGTCATCTCCGACCACCCGGACTGGCTCGCCGACATCCCCGGGATCACCGCGAAAAAGGCCGCGGATATTTCCGAACGCTTCAAGGCCATGTCCGGCGCGCGCTCCGTCATGATGTTCTGCCGCGATTTCTTCACGCCGCAGACCGCCATGAAGATCTACAAGCGCTGGGGCGGCTCGGCCGTCGACCGGATCCGGGAGAATCCCTACCGGCTCTGCGAGGAGTTCTGGGGGATCGGCTTCAACCGCGCGGATCAGATCGCGATGCACCTCGGTCTCGCGCCGGATTCCGACGAGCGCGTCCTGCACGCCGCCGTCTACGTCCTGCGCTCCGAGGCGGCCCGGTCCGGCCACACCTGCCTGCCGCAGACGGAGCTCGTCCGCTGCACGCGCGACCTCCTCTTCGGCGAGGAGGCGACGGAGGAGAACGCGGCTGCCGTTTCCGCGGCTGTCGAGCGGGGCATCGAGCTTCTGAAGCTCATCCCCTGCCGGCGTCAGGACGGGGAGCAGCTCGTTTTCGACCCGCGGTACTACACCGCCGAGACCTATGCGGCGGCGAAGCTGAAGGAGATCCGGCGGCTCACCCCCCAGATCTCCCGCGCCGACGCCGTGCGCCTGATCGAAAAGACGGAGGCGCAGTCCGGGATCGAATACGCCGCGGCCCAGAAAGAGGCCCTTCTCGCCGCGATCAGCGAGGGCGTGATGATCCTCACGGGCGGACCCGGCACGGGCAAGACGACCATCATCAAGGGCCTGATCTCGATCTTCACCTCCCTCGATTACGACATCGCCCTCGCGGCGCCGACGGGCAGAGCGGCCAAGCGCATGAGCGAAGCGACGTCCTACGAGGCGAAGACGATCCACCGCCTGCTCGAAATGGACTTTTCCGAGGAGACGGAGCCGCACTTTCTGCGCGGGTCGGAGAATCCCCTCGACGCGGACGTGCTCATCATCGACGAGGCGTCCATGATCGACAGCCTCCTGCTCGAATCCCTCCTGCGGGCGGCGAAGCGCGGGACCCGGCTCATCCTGATCGGGGACGCGGACCAGCTTCCCTCGGTCGGCGCGGGCAACGTGCTCGGCGACATCATCGCGTCCGGCGTCTTCACGACGGTGCGTCTGACCGAGATCTTCCGGCAGGGGAACGAGAGCCTCATCATCACCAACGCCCACCGCATCAACGAGGGGCTGATGCCGATCCTCGACCGCCGCGACGCGGACTTCTTCTTCCTGCGCCGGACGACGGAGGAGGGGATCCGCGACACGGTCATCGACCTTGTGGTGAACCGTCTGCCGCGCTCCTACGGCGAGGAGATCCGGGACCGCATCCAGGTTCTGACCCCGTCGAAGAAGGGGCTCTCCGGCACGGACACGCTCAACCCGGGTCTGCAGGCGGCCTTGAATCCGCCGGCCCCGCGAAAGGGCGAGCATCGGTCGCGCGACCGGGTGTTCCGCGTAGGCGACCGGGTGATGCAGACGAAGAACAACTACCAGATCGAATGGGAGACGGCGCTCGGGGATTCCGGCATGGGGATCTACAACGGGGACATCGGGACGATCACGGGCTTCGACGCGGAGGAGCACGTCTTCGAGGTGCGCTTCGACGAGCGGGTTTGCCGGCTCGATTTCGAGCAGCTCGACGAGCTCGACCACGCGTACGCGATCACGGTGCACAAGAGCCAGGGGAGCGAATACCCGGTGGTGATCCTGCCGCTGTACGACTGCGCGCCGATGCTCCTGTCGCGGAATCTTCTGTACACGGCGGTGAGCAGGGCGTCGAAGATGGTGATTCTTGTCGGGCGTGAGCAGGTGCTCGCGCAGATGGTGGCGAACAACCGGCACTTCATCCGGTGCACGATGCTGGAGGAGTTTTTGCGGGGAGAATAAGTGAAGCGCGTACCTTTTCCCCGTGGTACGCGCTTTTGCTATGCGCTTTCGCGAGCGCGCTGACGCCGGGCGGTGCCCGGAGACAGGAGACGGGCGCACTTCGCACGCCCGTGCACCAATATTGAATTGTGCGTACCTGAACAAGGTACGCCTTTTCTTTTGCATGCGCGCTGACGCTTGCGCCGGGCGGTGCCCGGAGACAAAAGGCGGGCTCACTGCGCAAGCCCGCTGACGCTTCTTTCGCTTGCGCGCTGACGCTTGCGGATTGTATATCGGCGAGGCCGATTGCTTTTTTGTCCTTCCGGAC
>JAFYBI010000272.1 GCA_017540285.1 Clostridia bacterium
CGACTTGATTTCGTCCGCGCCGCTGCTGAGAAGCGCCAGCTCGTAGGCCTTCTTCTTCTCTTCATAATCCTTGCGCGCCGTGTCAAGCTGCATGGACGGGCCGCCGCTGAGCGCGAGGATCGGGGCGTCCTTTTCGACGGTATCCCCTTCCTTCACGTAGACGGAAACCACCTTCCGGCTCTGGACGGTGCCGCCGTCGGCTTCCTTTTCCTCGAAGACCACGTTGTAGCTCTCGTTGGCCTTGACGGTCCCCTGCGTCTTGACGGCCGTGGTCAGCGTCGCGTACTGCGCGTACTGTGCCGACACCTCGGGCAGCGAATAGTTCAGAATGGTGCGCGAGAAGAACGTCAGCAGCAGAAGGATGACGAGAAAGATGATGGCGATGTTTTTGACCCATGCTCTGCGGGCTGCGGAATCTTTCATAAAACGGACTCTCCTTGGATTCTTGTGGGGTTGGTCAGCCTTTGACCGAAGCGGAATACGAAATCCCGTCGATCAGGTAGTCTTCGCTGTAGAGGAAGAGGAGGACGGGCGGCACCATGTAGATGACCGCGATGGCGAGCGCGACGCCCGTGTCGCCCTGATTGATCTTCGACAGGAAGACGGACAGCGGATAGAGCTCTTCATCCGAGAGAAGGATGAGGGGCTGCTCCACCATGTTCCAGTAGTCGATGAAGACGAGGATCGCCACCGAATACAGGGTGCTCTGGCAGAGCGGGAGGAAGATGCGGTAGAAGATCTGCCACTCCCCGGCCCCGTCGAGCTTTGCGGCCTCGACGATGGAGGACGGGATGCGGCGCATGTATTTGGTCAGGATGAACACCGAGAACGGGGAGAACACCCCGGGCAGGATGATCGCCCACCGCGTGTTCAGCAGGTTCAGCTTGTCGATCACGAGGTAGTTCGGCACGAGCGTGACCTGATACGGCATCAGCATCAGAATGATGTAGGTGAAGAAGACGATGGAGCGGAACTTCGTCGGGACCCGCGCGAAGGAGTAGGAAGCCCCTGCCGCCACGGTGATCTGAAAGAGCACGATCGGAAGGACGTAGATGACGGAGTTCCAGAATTTCAGGAGGTATTCCGGCGATTTCAGAAGGACCGTCGAATACTGCGAGAAGCTTACCTTAGAAGGAATGAGCTGAAGATTGACCTTTTCGCCGATGAACACGCGTCCGCCGTTTCCCGCCGCGCCGAGCCCGGAAAAGATCTTGCCGTAGTTCGCGGTGATCTCGGTCGTCGACATGAAGGAATCCGCGAGGGTGAAGACCGTCGGGAAGAGGAAGAGGACGGCGAAGGTCACGAGGATGAGCATGGCGAAGATGAGAAAGAGGACGCGTCCGAGCGTGATCTTCTTTTTCTTCGGCTTCTGCTGCGGAAAGGCCTTCGCGTTGAGGGTGATGTCTCCGGTCATTCTTCCAGCCCCCTTCCCGCGCGGTCATCGATCCAGAGCAGGATCCCGATGATCACGATCATGGCGAGGGCGAGGATGATCGCCGCCGCGGACAGCTTCTGATAGGCGAAGGTGCGGAAGGTGTTATTCATGAAGTGCTGCAGGGTGTACATCGAGTCGAAGGGATAGTCGCCGGTCAACAGGTACACCTCGCGGAACACCTTGAAGGAGTTGATGAGGGACATGATCGTCACGAAGGAGATGGTCGAGGAGAGGTAGCGGAGCTTGATCATGAAGAACCGCCGCACGGATCCGCATCCGTCGAGCATCGCGACCTCGAGGATATCCCGCGGGACGTTCGTGAGCGCCGACATGAACATGATCATGTTGTAGCCGATGTTCTTCCAGAGGAAGAGGAGCACGACGACGATATAGCCCGAATCGGATTTCAGCCACTCAACCGGATCGCCGCCGAAGAACGCGATGATGTCGTTCATGACGCCGTTGAAGTCGAAAAGGACCTGCCAGATGAGAATGACGGAGGCCGCCGGCACGATCATCGGCGAGAGGAAGATGGTGCGGAAGGTGCTTTTATACGGCACGTTCGCGTCGAGCAGGACCGCCAGCGCGAGCGAGAGGATCACGACGAGCGGCACCGCGGTCGCGGAAAAGATGCCGGTGTTTTTCAGCGCCATCTTGAACGCGGAGTTCTGGAAGAGATCCGTGAAATTGACCAGGCCGACGAAATCCCCCGTCGCGGTGTCGTCGATCAGCGAATAGTAGATGACGACGAGGAACGGCAGGATGAAGAACGCCAGCACCCCCGCGATCGAGGGAATCATGAAGAACGAGGTGCTGAACCGCTCCCGGCGTTCCCGCCTCGAAAGACGGATCCGGGTGCGCTTCGGTTTCTCCGCCGCTTCGGGTGCTCCGGCTGCGGCGGCCTTGAGTTTCTTTTTCATATTGCTGTCAGACCATGTATGGATTGCTTTTGATGTACGGGTTCGTAATCGCTATATAAGACGTTTTTTTCGCTCAAAAGTTCCGCCGGGGAACGAGGAAAATCGTGAATTTTCTGTTAATTTGAAGGAGGCCGGGTTTTCCTGCGCGTCAATGATGTTCCGCCAGCCAGAGGGAAACGCGCGATTGGATCAGGGCGGCGCATTCCGCTTCGCCGTTTCCCTTTCCGAGATAAGCGGAAACCTCTTCGTAGATGATCTCCATGATCTCTCCGGGCGTGTAGTCGAGGATGGGCGTGACATCTCCGTCGTCGAGCATGACTTCGATCCAGTCGAGGTATTCCGGCGTTAGCTCGAGCACTTCGTTCACTTTTCGCAGGTCTTCGAGCGCGTGTTCCGCCCGCTTCACGTAGGAGGTAAATCCCTTCTCGATATTCCGGCAGATATAGTATTCTTCCCATGCCTTCCGCGCAGCCGCAAACGTCGATTTCAGCGACGGGAACTGCATCGCCGCGTCTCCGGAAAACCAGTCGGTATCTTGTTCCGGCGGCGTGAAGAGACAGCGGATCACGTCCCACGCCGCGTCGGGGTCCTCGCAGAACGAGGTAATCATGCAGGCCTCCATCGCGGATATCACGTTGCTGGATCTGCCGTTCACCGTCGGATAACCGATGAAAACGAGGTCATCCGTGCCGTAGGTGCCGAACCGCTCCTGATAACTGAGACATCCCTGAAGGCCGTTGAGAAAATAGAAAGCCAGAGCAATTTTCCCGTTCAGAAAGGGGGAATCGGGTCCGTCATCAAAAGCGTGTTCCATATACGGATACCGGCGGTCATACTCGTCATAATCCCGCGGAAGGCTCCGTATCAGACGCAGCAGAGCCGCGAAGTCCTCCCCGGTGAAATCACATGTCCCGGCCTCGTAATCGATCCAGTTATTGAAACTGGCCGCGCCGAGGATGGTGGAAAAGGCGTCCTGACGGATATACGGCCCGACCGCTACATCCGAAGGAAGGGTGGAGGCGAAGGAGACAAATTCTTCAAGGGTCCAGCTGCCCTGATCGGCGTACGCGCCCAGCACGTCCCGCCGTCCCATGACCGTCCGCACGTTGAAATACGGCGTGACGGCCCACAGTCTGCCGTCTTTGTCCGTAAAAGCCGTCTTCACCGAGGCGAAAAGGTCGTCCGCGCGCACCGTGGGATCCTTCTCCAGATACGGCAGGAGATCGATGTACCATCCCTTCGCAAGCAGCGCTTTCGCCGCGCCGTCCGTCCCGACGGAGAGAAGAATATCCGGCTTCGATGTACCGTTGACCATTTCAAAGGCCAGCTGATCCGCGCCTTCCATGTTGTATTCAGGGTCGCTTCGGTCGTCGATCACCACGCGCAGTTCCGGATGGGTGCGGTTGTATTCCTTGATCCGGGCGTCTACATATTGCTTCAGCGGATAGACGGCGGCGACGGTGATTGTCTTCACATCGGAGAGGTCGATATCCGGCGCGTGCCGCACGACCGTCAGTTCCTTCCGCGCGGAATCACGGTAGAGCAGATTCTCCCCGTCCGGTACGCCGAGGAGGGAGAGACCGTCGGGGATGGAGGAGTTTCGCTTGCTCATCGCGAGGACAGGACCGTCCGGCGTCCAGCGGAAAACCCCTTCCTGCGCGTCGTAATAGAGTTCCCCGTCCCCGCCGATGAGAAAGAACTGAACCCGCGGGGGCGTCGACGCATACAGCTTTTCCTTCCACGACGCGGGATCGAGCGCGAAGGCTTTCTCCGATACGGTATAGACAGGAGAGCCGTCCGCGAGAAATCCGACGCCGCTGATGAATTCCGTCGCGTAGAGGCTGGTCTTCATCTCCAGCCGGTCGTCCAGCACGAGAAGCCGGGAGTCCGCCGCCATGAGAACCGTGCCGTCCCGCTCAGCCAGGCGGGAACCCACAATCGAAACGGTGATGATCTGATTCATGCCGACGCCGTACCGCTCCGCGCAGTTCACGGTCACAAGATCCGATCCGTCCGGCGCGCAGCGGCTGAGGGTGACTTCGCTTCTGTCTCCGTAGCGATAACTGCGCCAGAGAAAACCGGAAGAAGTGATGACCCCGTCAAAAGTCAGAAGCTCC
>JAFYBI010000273.1 GCA_017540285.1 Clostridia bacterium
ATATAGAAAATGCGTATCTGCCGGGTACGCATTTTTCTGTGCTGCGGCGCAGCGTCTCTCTCCCCGGCTGCCGGGACCCCAACGACGGGAAATGTTGTTCCCGTACGCTGTTTGCCGGTGTCGGCGCCGTGAAAATGCGCGCGCCGCCGCGAAAATTCCGCATTTGTGCGCCAATTCCCGCGAAACCCCTTGATTTTTAACCCCGCGGTATGGTATAATATCGTGTAATAAAATGCAATATTTGTCTGCACGGCTCGCCCGCGCGGATCGTGATCGTTCAGGAAAGGACGGTTCGCCTTGAAAAACAAACTCATCGCCGCCATCGTCGCGGCAGCATGCCTCATCCCCTCCGGCGTCGCCTATGCGAGCTACCACCGGACGCAGAACGCCCCGGTGGACGTCAACAACGCCGTGAGTATCTCCATCGACGACATCAACGGCAAGAACTTCACGCTCGTCAAGGAGCGCGAGGGAGACACCGCCGACCGCCTCATCGAATACTTCCTCACCGTCAAAAACCGCTCGCAGCCCCTCACCGCGCTGCCCGATTCCCTCACCGGCGAGCAGTTCTTCAAGGTGCGCATCGCGGCGGCGATCAAGGATGTCACGTATCAGTACTACTTCTCCGCCGATCCCACGACCTGCTATTTCGTCGCGCCCGACGGCACCCCCTACAAGATGAGCGAGGAGGACGCCGAGGCCTTCATCACGACGGAATACGCCGAGAGCCTCTACCACGAGGCCGCCATGCCGACCCTCACCCTGTCCCGCACGGTCGACGTGACCCCGGACAAGGCGATCTGGCGCTACAAGAACTACACGGGCGATTATGTCGATTCGGACGTCACCGACATGGTCTATCAGAACATCGAGACCTACGACATCGACGGCGGGCTGGATCTGACCTTCGATCTGAACCCCGATTTCTGCTCCGTGAAGATCTCCGACACGAGCGGCAGCGTGCTGTATGACGGGCTTCTCGAAAACCTCTCCGAATTCACCCTGACCTCCACGCGCACGGTCTACATCGAAGTCCTGGCGAAGTGGTACGAGGACGCGGTCCGCTCCTTCCAGGGGGAACTCACCTACGACTTCTCCTCCACCGTCACCGCGCCCGCGGAATTCTATCTCGGCATGTCCGAGGTGCAGGCGGGCCGCTTCACCGCGATCACCGCGCTGAACGTACCGAAGGCGGAGAACATCACCTTCACCTCGAACCTCCCGGATTCCTCCGCCCCGATCTTCTATCAGGAGAACGAGAACACGGCGGTCGCGCTCCTGGCGATCGGCATGGACACCCCGGACGGCGTCTACGACCTGACGCTCGAATACGGCGCGACGACCAGGCACGTGCCGCTGACGGTCATCAACTACGGCTTCGCGCCGGTCTCCTACAACGTCTATGACAGCGTCGTGCAGGCGACGAGAAATTCCGCCACGCTGACCGAGTTTGAAGCGGCCTCGGCGGAGATCATGTCGAAGGGCTCCGCGACGCGGTACTTCTCCGGCTACTTCCTCGAAGGCGCGGAGGGAACGCTCAAGATGGGCTTCGGCCGCGAGGTCTATCTGAACAATTCCGCCGAGCCGGTGTACCGGAACAACGGCGTGGACTACGCGACGGACGCCGACTCCCCGATCGCCGCGTGCAACCGCGGTCAGGTGGTATACGTCGGGGCGCTCGGCTACACGGGCAACATCATCGTCATCGAGCACGGCTACGGGCTGAAGACGTGGTATTACAACCTCGGCACGATGGCCGTTTCGGTGGGCGACATGGTCGAGCGCGGGCAGTATCTCGGCACGGCCGGCATGAGCGGGTTCATCGGATTCAACGGCGTGCACATCGCGATGTCCGTCGGAGACCGGTTCGTGTGCCCGTACGACACCTGGGCCGACAGCGAGATCGCCGGCAAGGTCATCCTCGCGAAGATCGACGAATAACTCCCATAAACAATAGGACCGGCCGCGGACTGTACGGAATGTGCAGTCACACGGCCGGTTTTCATATAGTTGAGGTCCCCCGCGGCGGCATCGGTGCGGGTCCGCTCACATCTCCTCGAAGCGGATCGTCTCGCAGATGCCGTCGTAGCCGAGCTCAGCCGCGGGGAAGACCGCTTCCGCCTCGGCGAAGCACACCGTCGGATCGGGCAGGGCCGGGCTGTAATGCGTCAGCCAGAGCTTCGCGCATCCGGCATCCCGCGCCAGCCGCGCCGCCTCCTCCATCGTGCAGTGCGAGGATTCGCGCGCCCGGTCGGCCTTGTCCCGCTCGAACATGCCTTCGCAGACGAGGAGATCCGCGTCCGCCGCCATCGTCGAGATGATCCCCACCGGCCGCGTATCCGTCGCGTAGGTCACGTGGATCCCGCGGCGCGCCTCGCCGAGCACATGCTCCGGACCGAAGCCCTCGAGACGCTCCCCGCGCTGCAGCTTCGACCACAGCCGCTGGGGGACGCCGTTTTTCTGCGCCTTTTCCACGTCGAATTTGCCGCCCCGCCGGATGCGCACGTCATATCCGAGGCACGGGCACGAGTGCCTGAGCTCGAACGCCGTCACCGAGAAGCCCGCCTGCTCTGCCGTATCGAAATCCCCGAGGACGCGCGTGCGGATGCGGAAGGGCAGCTCCTGCGCGATCACGGTCAGGCACTTCACGATCTCGTCGACGCCCTTCGGCCCGCAGATCAGGAGCGGCTCGGTCCGGCCTTCGTTCCCCATCGAGAGCAGAAGCCCCGGCAGGCCCGAGCAGTGGTCCGCGTGAAAATGCGTCAGGAGGATCAGCTCGATCTTCCCGAGCGAAAAGCCCGCCTTCTTCACGGCGAGCTGCGTTCCCTCGCCGCAGTCGATGAGGAGGCCGCGCCCCTCGAACCGCATGTAGCAGCAGGCGAGAAACCGGTCGATCCGCGGCACCGTTCCGCCGGTCCCCGGCAAACAAACATCCAGCATATCGTTTACTCCGTCTTCACTCCGCACTCCCGGAGCTTCCAGCGAATCCCGCGCGGGATCACGGCGTGACCCGGGACCTCCGTCATGGTTCGGATCCGCATAAGAAAGCCCCGCAGTGCCGTTTCAAAGCGAACATTGAGAAACCCTGCTCACGCAAGGACGGTGCCCTCTCCGACGGTTTGTGCTCCCAGCGTCCTGCACGCTGCGGCGGCGCGGAATGCGTCTCACGGCTGCGGAGGGAGGTCTGCATCCCCCGGCCGGAAGTCCGGGCTCCTTTTTACTCTTTAGTGGGTTTTAACGTTCGCATCTATTTCGAACACCGCAGGGCGTTTTTCCTTCGATCCGTCAGTCGACGGCCGGCCGCGCGAATCAGTCTTCGTCGTAGAAGATGTCGGCGAATTCGTCGTCGAAAATATCGGCGATGCGGTCGAACTCGTCGTCGTCCTCGATGGTGTCGAGGGTTTCCTCGCCGTTCTCGTCGGTGCTGCGCTTCAGGATGACGTATTCGTCCGAGGCTTCCTCGCCGTCCTCGTCGACCGGGATCAGCGCGAGATAGACCCCGCCTTCATGCTCCAGCTCGCCGAGGAGCGCGAACTGCAGTTCGTTGCCGTCCTCGTCGGTAAGGGTATATATTTCGGGATCGTACTCTTCGTTTTCTTCGATTTCGTCCTTCTTGTCGTCGAAGAGTCCGTCTTTCTTTGCCATGTCGGGTTCCCCTTTCTGATTCTTGGTACACCTCTATTTTACCCGAAACAGACGTCTTTGTCAAGAGGGAAGTGCGGGAACGTTGCGGGAAGTTCGGGAAAAGTTTGCAGAAAATCTCTTCCCGTGGAAATTCCCGCAGCTTCCCGGGATCGACGGACGGTGAGATCCGCGGTGTCCGGACCGGTACGGCGCTGTCCTCCCGCGGCCGACAACACGCCGCATTCGTTATCCGCCGTGCGGTTTTTCCGAATTTGCAACCAAACGTAACATTCCCGTCATCTTCGGTTGGTTGACGGGACCCGCGCGTTGTGCTATACTGACAGCACCAAGCAATCCGTGAGGTGCGTCATGTCCATCGCTTTCAGCAAACTCAAATGGTTCCGCAAGCAGAACGACCTGACGCAGGAAGAGGTGGCCGAGCGGCTCGGCGTGTCCCGTCAGGCCGTGGCGAAATGGGAGCGCGGCGAATCGCTCCCGGATATCTCCTCCTGCGTCGCGCTCGCCGAGCTGTACGGAACGACCGTCGATCTCCTCGTGCGCAATCTCGGCGAGGAGGAACAGACCGGGGACGGCAAATACGTCTTCGGCATCTCCCGCCTCAACGACAAGGGGCAGATCACCCTGCCCGCCGGATGCCGCCGCGTCTTCGGCCTGAACCCCGGGGACACCATCCTCATCCTCGGCGACAAGGACCGCGGCATCGCGCTCGTCAAGATCGAGCAGAACAACACCGACTTTGCGGAGACACCCCGCCCAAGCAAGGAGGACGACGCATGAACGCCATTGAAACACACGGGCTGACCAAGAAATACGGCGCCAAGACCGCGGCGGACAGCCTCTCGTTCTCCGTGCCCGAGGGCGAGTTCTTCTCCCTCCTCGGCGTCAACGGCGCGGGCAAGACCACGACCGTCCGCATGCTCACCGGCCTCTCCGCCCCGACGTCCGGCGACGCCCTGGTCGGGGGACACAGCGTCGTCCGCGAGCGGAATGCCGTGCGCCGCATCATCGGCATCTCCCCGCAGGATACGGCGGTCGCGGCAAACCTGACCGTGCGGGAGAACCTCACCCTCATCGGCGCGGTCTGCAACCTCGACGGCGCGAAGCTGAGAGCCCGCACGGACGAGATGATCTCCCTCTTCGGTATGGAGGAGTGCGCCGGGAGCCGCGCGAAAACCCTGTCCGGCGGCTGGCAGCGCAAGCTCTCCGTCGCCATGGCCCTGCTCCCCGAGCCCCGGGTCCTCTTCCTCGACGAGCCCACCCTCGGCCTCGACGTGCTCGCGCGCCGCGATCTCTGGCGGGTCATCGAGGGCCTGCGCGGGAAGATCACCATGGTCCTCACGACGCACTACATGGAGGAGGCCGAGGCCCTCTCCGACCGCGTCGCCGTCATGATCGCCGGAAAGATCGCCGCCCTCGGCTCGCCCGAAGCACTGCGGGAGGCGACCGGCGCGAAGGACCTCGAAAACGCCTTCGTCGCCATTGCAGAGGCCGCGCAGAAAGGAGGCGATCTCCATGCGTAAGATGCTCGCGTTTGCCCGCCGGAATCTCTATGAGATCCTGAGGGATCCGATCTCCTATGTCTTCTGCCTCGCCTTCCCCCTCGTGATGCTCGCCCTCATGACGCTCGTCAACCGGAGTATCCCCCCGGAGGCGAACATGACCCTCTTCCGCATCGACCGGCTCGCGGGCGGGATCGCGGTCTTCGGGCAGTCCTTTCTGATGCTCTTCACCGTCCTCGCGGTATCGAAGGACCGGGCCGGCTCCTTCCTCGTCCGCCTGTACGCGACGCCCATGACCGCGTCGGACTTCACGGCGGGGTATCTCCTCCCCATCCTGCTCCTCTCCGCCGCGCAGACGCTCCTGCTCTCCCTCGCGGCCTGGATCGTCTCCCTCGTCACGGGACCCGCGCTCTCCGTCGGCGGGCTGCTCCTCATGACGGTGACGCTGATCCCCTCCGGCGCGCTCTATGCGGGGATCGGACTCCTCTTCGGCACGCTGTTCAGCGAAAAGGCCGCGCCCGCCCTCTCGTCCATCGTCATCTCCCTCGGCGCGGTCCTCGGCGGGATCTGGTTCGACCCGGATTCGGCGGGCGGCGTGCTCCTCAGGATCTGTCAGGCCCTGCCCTTCCGCTACGCCGTTCAGTCGGCGCGCGCCGCCTCGGTCCTCGATCTCGGATGGGAGACGTGGGGCTTCCCCCTCGCGGTGGTGTGCGCGTTTGCCGTGCCCGTCACGATCCTCGCGTCCCTCGTGTTCCGCACCCGCATGCGCGCGGACCTGAACTGAATCGCGCCTTCCCGGCTGCCGTTTTCCCGCGGCGGCCTTTTTTTGCCGTCTCGCGGCAGACACAAAAAAATTCCCGGGATTTTCGGGTTCTTATTGATTTTGCACAACATCTATGCTAAAATAAAGGCAAACATCCACTGTTTGATCCATGCGCCGATCCGTGCGGGATCCGATCTGTGATCCGATCTCTGATCCGATCTCTGATCCATGGATCGTCTGAGGAAGGAGCTGAATCCCCATGGCCATCCTCCGCGTCGGTTCCGTCGGTCTCGGCGGGATCTCGGGCGGCGTCCACATCCCGGGCATCGAGCGGTCCCCGGATCTCGTCCTCGCCGCCGTCTGCGACATCGATCCCGCCCGCCTGAAGGAGCGCGGCGACCGGTACGGCATCCCCGAAAGCCGCCGCTTCACCGATTACCGCGACCTCATCGCCTGCCCCGACGTCGACGTCGTGGACATCTCCACCCCGAACAACGTGCACTGCGAAATCGCCCTGACCGCTGCCCGCGCCGGCAAGTCCTACGACGTCGAAAAGCCCATGACCATGGACACCGCGGAAGCCGTCGAGCTCGCGCGCGTGACGCATGAGGCGGGCGTGAAGAGCATGATCTGCTTCTCCTACCGCTACAAGGCCGCCGCGCGCTATCTCCGCTCCCTCGTGGCCGGAGGACGCTTCGGGCGGATCCACCATGTCAACATGCAGTATTATCAGGCGTGGGGGCTCGCCGAAAAGGACTGCGTCCGCGTCTGGCGGTTCGTCAAGTCCGTCGCGGCGTCCGGCGCGCTCGGCGATCTCGGATGCCACGGTCTCGACCTCGTGTCCTTCGTGACGGGCGAGCGGTACGAATCCGTCTCCGCCCACCTCGGCACCATCGTGACCGAACGCCGTCTTCCCGACGGATCGGGCCGCGGTCCGGTCGACGTCGACGACTTCTCGAACATCCTCGCCGAAATGTCCGGCGGCATCTCCGCGTCGTTCCAGATCTCCCGCTTCGCCTACGGGCGCGGCAACTATCAGCGCATGGAGGTCTACGGCGAACACGGCGCGCTGGTCTATCACCTCGACCGCGTCCCGGGCGTCGACGAGCTCGAGATCTCGGACGCCTCGACCGGCGGCAAGTACGTATCGGTCCCGATCCCGGACGAATTCCGCGTCGATCAGATGCAGGCCTTCGCCGACCTGCTGAACGGCAGAGGCGACGGTCTTGACGCCACGGTCGACGACGGCGTGGCAAACGAGATCCTCCTCGACGGGATCCTGCGGGCCGATGCCGAGCGGCGGTGGGTGACGCTATGACGAACAATAAGAAAGGACTGCGCATCATGGCGGCGACGCTTTGCCTCACGTCCCTCCTCGCCTTCCTCTTCGGCGGATGCCGCGACGACGGGCACCCCTCGGGCAGCCACACGACCCACACCGATCCGGATGCGCCGAAGACCATCCAATCGACGGACCTCGCGGAATTCTCCGCCGCGTTCTATCTGAACACCCGCTACCGCGGCGACGAGGAACACCGGTTCGAATTCATCGTTTCCCCGGATGAGGGCGGCACGTCCGTCGCCCGGGAGACGAATACCGGGATCAGCGCCCCCGCCGACCGCGCCCTGACCGATGCGCTGGCCGCCGTCATCGCGAAGAACGATCTCGCGGCGCAGAACGGGCTCTACGACGTCACGGCGGGTCTTCCGCCCGAATACCAGGCCTACCCCTTCGAGGCCGTCTACGCCTCCGGAGAGCGCCTCTCGTTCACCGTCAACAACAATCCCTATGCCCGGTGGGCCGAAGAGGTTTACGATCTCTTCGCCGCGTGGTTCTCCGCGCGCGGCACGGACGCCCTCGAACCGGAGCTCGAGACGTCGCCCGTCACCCGCATCACCCTGGTCCTGGCCGACGGGGAGAACGTGACGTGCTACGGCGGCGTCAACGTCCGGGAAGAAAACGCGATCGGCGGGGAGACCTACCTCCTCGAGAAGGACGCGGACGGCCGGGAAATGTTCGGCACGGAGACCGCGCAGCGCATCCTGTTCCCCGACGATTTCTACGAGCGCATCACCGCGATCGTCGCCTCCTCCGGCCTCGAGAAGAAGTATGCGTTCAGTTATTACGACCGCGCCGCGGGGAACTACGGCAACCACGACGAAGGGTATTTCGGCTGGGGCGGCATGACCACGGCGGACAACGAGCCGGACTCCGACACGCAGAAGGTCTCGCTCCACCTCGAATACGAAAGCGGGCACCGGGTCAGCATCGACACCGGAAAGCCGAGCGAGATCGAGGCCATGCGCCCGTTCCTCGACGAGCTGACGGCGTATCTCGATTCGCTGTTCTGAACAGAAACAATATCCTCAAAAGGAGAATAACATGAAAATCACAGTCTGGAACGAATTCGCACACGAGAAGTCCGATCCGGCGGTCAAAGCGATCTACCCGGACGGCATCCACGCGGTCATCGCGAAATTCCTCCGCGAAGCGGGCTACGAGGTCCGCACCGCCACCCTCGACGACCCGGAATGCGGTCTGACCGACGAAGTCCTCGACGACACCGACGTCCTCTTCTGGTGGGGACACATGCGGCACGGGGACGTCCCGGACAGCGTCGTGAACCGCGTCTACCGGCACGTCATCGCCGGGATGGGCATGTGCGTCCTCCACTCCGGCCACGCGTCGAAGATCTTCCAGAAGCTCATGGGGACGCCCTCCGGCGAGCTGAAATGGCGTGAGTCCGGCGACCGTGAGATCCTCTGGGTCATCGAGCAGGGGCATCCCATCGCGCGCGGCATCGGCGAGAGGATCATCCTCGAGCATGAGGAGACCTACGGCGAGCACTTCCTCATCCCGCAGCCCGACGAGCTCGTCTTCATCAGCTGGTTCACCGGCGGCGAGGTCTTCCGGTCCGGGTGCGTCTACAAGCGCGGCCGCGGCAAGATCTTCTACTTCCGCCCGGGTCACGAGTCCGTCCCGACCTACCACAACCCCGAGGTGCAGAAGGTCCTCGTCAACGCCGCCGCGTACGTTTACACCCCGAAGGCCGAGGCGCCGTACCAGTACGGGTGGGTGAAGCCGACGGTGGAATGAGCCGAAGCAAGCATTCGGAATACAGAGCGAACACGGAACAGAATAAAGGAGCAGAGTATGGAAAAAGTACGTTTCGGTGTGATCGGGATCGGCAACATGGGTTCCGGCCACGTACAGAATCTGATCGCGGGGAAGGTTCCGGGCGCGGAGCTGACCGCGGTCTGTGACATCAAGCCCGCCCGTCTCGAATGGGCGAAGGGCGTCTGCGGCGACGCGCCGGTCCGGTACTTCGCCGACTCGCACGACCTGATCACGAGCGGTCTGGTCGACGCCGTCATGATCGCGACGCCGCACTACTTCCACCCGATCATCGGCATCGACGCTTTTCGGAACGGTCTGAACGTCCTCTCCGAGAAGCCGATCGGCGTCTACACGAAGAAGATCGTCGAGTTCATGGACGAGGCGAAGAAGAGCGGCAAGGCTTTCGGGATCATGTACAACCAGCGCACGGACCACTTCTATCAGAAGATGCGCGAGATGATTCGAAACGGCGATCTCGGCGCGCTCAAGCGCTGCGTCTGGATCATCACCGACTGGTACCGCACGCAGGCGTATTACAACAGCGGCGGATGGAGAGCGACGTGGGCAGGCGAGGGCGGCGGCGTCCTCATGAATCAGTGCCCGCACAACCTCGACCTGTGGCAGTGGATCTTCGGCATGCCGTCGGCGATCTACGCGAACTGCGAATACGGCAAGTACCACGACATCGAGGTCGAGGACGACGTCACCGCGATGGCGAAGTACCCGAACGGCGCGACGGGCGTGTTCATCACGACGACGGGCGAATATCCGGGCACGAACCGCCTCGAGATCACGGGTTCGAAGGGCAAGCTGGTCTATGAGCGCGGCCATCTGATGTACACGAAGAATGAGATCGACGAGCGGGAATTCACCTTCGCGTCGAATCAGGGCTTCGCGTCGATCCCGTCGAAAACCGAAGAGATCGAGATCCCCGAGGGGCACGGCGAGCAGCACGTCGGGATCCTGAAAAACTTCACGAATCACATCCTCTACGGCGAAGAGCTTCTCGCGCCGGGGTACGAGGGCATCAACGGCCTCTCGCTCGCGAACGCGATGATCCTCTCGTCCGAGACCGGCAAGTGGGTCGATCTCCCGAACGACGGCGAGGAATTCTGGGCGCTTTTGCAGGAGAAGATCAAGACGTCCCGCATGAAGGAAGACGCCGACGTGGTCTTCAGCACGGAAGGGACGTACGGCAACAAATAGCGCCGGGCCGCGGCCGGGCGGTGCCCGGGGACAAGAGACGGGCGCACTTCGCACGCCCGTTCACCAAGATAGAAAGTGCGTACCTGAA
>JAFYBI010000274.1 GCA_017540285.1 Clostridia bacterium
AAGGACGAGGGGCAGGACGATCACGAGGGACAGGGCAAGGATGAGGAATCGCAGGTGAAACGTGCGTTTCATGGACCGCACCTCCGGTTTACTCGGTTGGACTTACTTTTTCTTAAGATTCGTGATCTCGGTGACGCCGCTCGGGAGCTCCCAGGTTTTGAGGAAGGTGAACGTGTCGCCGGGCTCGAGGAACAGGACGGATTCGTCGAAGGGCATCTTATAGACGCCGCTGTCCGTTTTGAGGTAGACGACCGTCGCGCCCGCCTCGTTCACGTAGACGATCTCGTTCAGGACCGCCTCGCCGGGCATGGCATCATCGGCGATCTCCGTCACGCCGCTCTGCTTGAGCGCCGCCTTGTACTTCTGGAAGACGTCCTCCTGCGTGGTGCTGGTGACGACGAGGTTGTAGTTCTTGACGTTCACCATCGAATACATCTTGACGATGCCGGAGGCGTCCTTCAGAACCATGAAGTACGTCGCCTCGCCGCCCACGTTGAGGAGGGAGGGGAAGGACGCGCGGTAGCCGTACTGCTGGACCGAGCCCTCGGCGGCGGACATGGCGGAGTATTCTTCGGCGCCCGCCACGGAGAAGAACTTGTAGTCGCCCGTGCGGCTGTTGGCGAGGATGAAGCCGATGTTCGCCTCGTCGTTCGAGGTGGAGGTGACGCCGGTGAAGATATAGACGTCGTTGCCGATGATTTTATAGCCGAAGTCGTCGGTCGTCACGACGCAGTTGACCTGGCTGAATTCCGAGTTGAGCCAGCCGCCGCGGAGCATGCCGTACCAGTCGTATTTCTGGCAGATGAGATCGCCGTAGTAGACGATGTCGATCCAGTCGGGGGATTCGGCGGGGGCATACCGGGCAACCTCGCCGGTGCAGGCGTCGAGGGTGACGACCTGATCGACGTCCATTGCGCCGAAGAGGCCGGCGTGGGGCTTCATGGTCGAGGCGACCCAATAGGGATGGCCGTTGTCGTCGACCTCGAAGCAGACGCTGCCGAAGATGGCGGTCGGGCAGGCGAAGCGGAGGGTGCGGGTGAGGTTTTTCGAGAAGTACGCGGACGGGCTGTAGCGGATGTACTCGCCGGAGAGGCGCACGAACTCCGCTTCGAATTTGACCGTGTCGACCTTGACGTAGCCGGGGATGCCCGCCGCCTTGTTCTGCACCCACTTGAAGAAGGAGGCGTATTCGAGCGGGGAGACCTTGTAGGGGTGGCTCTCGCCCTTGGCGTTCTGCATGGCGATCTGGGTGTAGCGGTAGGAGACCTCATACTGCGAGACGAGGTCGGAGAGGGTGCCGAGGGTGCGCGCGCCGATGATGCGGGCCGAGGCCGTGTCCATCAGGGCGATGTCGGTGACGTATTCCGTCTCGTCGATCCCGGAGGCGAAATCCGCATCCTCGACCGTGATGAGGGAGGAATAGGTCTTCGCGCGGAAGATCGAGGAACCGGCGAGGGAGCCGATGAGGAGGAAGACGAGAATGGCGCCGATCACGCCGATGATCAGGCGGGGGAATTTCGTTTTCTTCCCGCCCTCGGTCGAGGTATGGAAGTCGATCGCTCCGGAGGGGAAGCGGACCGTCTCGGCGAAGATCTTCCCCGTGAGGATGCCGATCGCGTAATAGCAGACGACGGTGAGGATGAGGAGGAAGATGACGTAGGTCCAGAATCCGCCGGAATGGATGTTCATCGGCGGGAGGGTGACGTAATAGACGATCCCCGCAAGCAGGACTGCGGCGGCGAGGAGGAGGATCACGGGCAGCGCGCGGCTTTTTTCGCGGGTATCGCGGTGTTTCTTCTTGTTTTTGAGGATCATGAGGGTTCCTTTCGCATCGTCCGGGTGTGGATTTTCCCCCGGCGCAGGAGGCCATATCTTGACAAACATATCATACCATGAAATGCCTTGAAAGTCAAGGGAGAAAACGAAAAAAACCGGGCAGTGCCCGGGGAGCGGGGAGCCCCCGCGGGCAAAAG
>JAFYBI010000275.1 GCA_017540285.1 Clostridia bacterium
AGGGAGATCGGGGATCGGGAGGGGGTTGCAGTAGGTTTTTTGGTTCATATGTTGCCTCTCCTATTCAGAACGACCGGTACAAATGCGCAGTGAGATCGATCTCGTATCCGCCGCCCGGCTTCGGCTGCCACTCGTAGCGGTTCCTGCCTTCTTCCGGGAAAAGGCGCGTCATGATCGCCGCGATGACGCCGCCGTGGGTGACGAGGAGCGTGTCCCGTCCGTCCGCGAGCAGACGATCCAGACCGGCGAGGACACGGGCAGTCATCCCGTTCCCGCTCTCGCCGCCCGGCGTGACGTTCGCCTCATTGTCTCCCGTGATCCACGCGACGTAGGCGGGATCCTCCTTCATTTCTTCATAAGAGCGCATCTCGAACGCGCCGAAGTCCATCTCGCAGAACGCCGGATCCGCCTCGTGCGGCAGGTCCCCGCAGAGGATCGCGAGCGTCTCCTCGCACCGCCGCATCCCGCTGGTCAGAACGCGCATCGCGGGAGAATACGGCGTTGTTTCTCTGCGATCGGCGAGCGCCGCGCGTCCGGCTTCCGACAGGGGGAGGTCGGTGCGCCCGCAGTAGAGGTGTTTTTCATTCGCCTCGGTCAGGCCGTGGCGGATCAGAATCAGCTTCATTTCAGTCTGGTCTCCAATCCGCAGAATACCCTTGTCACCGTCTCCGCCTCCGAAGCGAGATAGGCCGTGAGTCTCCCGGTGCTCTCCCGCCAGGCCCGCATGTCCGCGCCCATCGGCACGACGCCGCAGAAGATGTCCTGACAGATGAGGACGCTGTTTTGCCATGCCTCACGGTTCTCCCGGAACACGGCAACGGCGTCTTTTCCGTTCCTCACGCACCAGAGCGTGAATTCCTCCAGCCGATCGATACACCGCGCGCCGAACGCGATCCCGTCCGCTTCCGTGCAGGTGAAGATCTCCGCGTCCGTCAGGCCGAAGCGCTTCTTCGCGGCGTCCCGCTTGCCCTGATACGCGCCGCCGATGATGAAATCCATAAAAGCCTCCTTAAATCAGCGCGAACACCGCGATCCCGCAGAGCTCGCCGAAGGTCAGCGCATAGCCGGAGATGTCCCCGCTCATGCCGTCGAGCGATTTGAATCCGCGGCGCAGCATCCAGAGATATCCGCAGAGGACCGCCGGCGTGACAAATCCGGCTTTTCCGAGAAGGAGAAAACCCAGCGCGGCGGCTGCGACGAGAATCACGGCGAACCACACGACATGCGCGCGCCGGACGCCCTGCCGGTAGGTCCCTGCGTATTCGCTTGTGCCGAGGGGCCGCAAGACCGTCACGCACAGCCCGGCGATCGTCCGCGATACGACGGGGATGAGCGTCAGCGCAAAGAGATTCGCGTCCTCCTTCACCGACGAGAACAGTGCAAACTGCGCCGTCACCAGAAGGATCCCGGCGAGCACGGCGAACGAACCGACATTCGGGTCCTTGAGGATGCGCCGCCGCTCGTCGAGGTCCCGCCACGATTTCACGGCGTCCGTGACGTCGAGGAAGCCGTCGAAATGCATCCCGCCCGTCACGAGGAAGGGGTAGGCGCAGAGGATCGCCCCCGCAATCAGTGCAGGAAGGCAGAGGAGCTTCGTCAGATAAGCAAGTCCGGTCCAGAGGATCCCGATCCACGCGCCGACGGCGGGCAGAAACAGGGTCATCAGCGGACGGGCTTCGTCGTCCCAGACACGGAAGGGCGAGGGGATCGCGCAGAACATCGAAAAGCACATGACACATGCGCGGAACCATTTTTTCACCATGCCGGCCTCCCTTTGTGAAAGATCGGGATCCCCGCGCAGAGCTCGATCACCGCGTCCGCGGCATCCGCCAGCGCACGATCGATCGACGCGAGATCCCGGCGGTAGTTCTCCGTGAAGGCGTCGTAGCGGACGGCGTCCGAATAGAGATAATCCGAAAGAAATACCGTGTGCGCCGCGCCTTTCGCCAATGCGAGCAGGCCATTCCGGCACCGCGCCGCCGCTTCGGGGTCCGCGTCGGGATTTGAGAAATCCGGATACATCTCGTTCAGCAGCAGAGCCGTCACGCTGTCCACGAGATAGACGGCATCTCCGCCCTCCCGGAGCGCCGAGGCGATGTCCCGCCCGATCTCGAGCGTTCCGAAGCCCTTCTCCGCCCTCTCCGCCCGATGGCGCGTGATCCGCTGCCGGTCCTCGTCGTCGCAGGGGATCATCGTGGCGACATAAAACCGCCTGCCGCCTCCCGACAGCTTCACGGCGATGTCTTCGGCGAGCGCGGTCTTGCCGTTCTTCGCGCCGCCGGACAGAAATACGATCATGATGTGCCTCCCTGGACCGTGAAGGAATCCCCTTTTCGGATGGGCTCGAGATACCCGTCGTCGATCCGCGCTTCCTCAAACGTCGCCATACCGTTCATGGCGGCGCACGCGGCGTCGAGGATCTGCATGGCGATCGGGCACCCGCTTCCCTCTCCGAGCCGCATTCCGAGATCGAACAGCGGCTTCAGTCCGAGCGCGTTCATGGCGATCCGGCAGCCGATCTCCGCGGAGGCGTGGGACGGGATCATGAAATCCGCGGCGGCGGGACAAAGACGGGCTGCAGAGAGCGCCGCGACGACCGAGATAAATCCGTCGATCACCGCGGGGACCCTTTCCGCCGCCGCGCCGAGGTACGCTCCGGTCATCGCCGCGAGATCGAATCCGCCGACCTTCGCGAGCACGTCGACCGGATCGGCCGGATCGGGGCGGTTGATGCCGATCGCGCGCTCGATCACGGCGAGTTTCTTTTGATAAGCCGCGTCCGTGATGCCGCCGCCGCGCCCGGTCACGTCTTTCACAGGCGCTCCGCTGAGAACGGCCAGCACCGCGGAGGAGGTCGTCGTGTTGCCGATGCCCATTTCGCCGATGCCGATCACGTCGGCGCCTTGCTTCACGGCGTCCCGTGCAAGCGCCGCGCCGGTGAGGATCGCCCGGACCGCCTCTTCGCGTGTCATGGCGGGCCCCTTTGCAATGTTCTTCGATCCGTATGCGATTTTCCGGCTGAGCACCGCCGGGCACGCACTGAGATCGGCATTCACGCCGACATCGCAGACGACGACCCGGCAGCCGAGCCGCGCGGCGATCGAGGACGCCCCGGTGACGCCCCGCGTGAGGTTGACCGTCTGGGCGGCAGTCACGGACTGCGGCGCGGAGGACACGCCCTCCTCGACGACGCCGTTGTCCGCCGCAAAGACGAGGAGGACCTTATTCTCAAGCGAATTCCTGACTTTTCCCGTGATCCCCGCGAGCTTAACGGACAGATCCTCGAGCGTCCCGAGGCTGCCCGGCGGTTTCGCGAGCTCCGCCTGCCGTTTCCGCGCCGCTTCCATAGCATCGACGTCCCCGCTCGTGACGGCGCCGAGCAGATCCCGGAGAGCGCGCTCCGTGTACTCCATATTTCCTCCGATTCACGGCGATCCGCGCCGCTTTATAACATCTTGTGCCTTATTGTACATCATCCGCCGGAAAAATGCAATCCCCGCTTCCGCATTTTTCCTCGAACCACTTGACACCCCCCTGCTTTTTCGATATAATAGCCTTGTATGGTTCATCCCATGCTCTTTGCCAGCAGAATAAGGGATGGCAGGTGTCGGATATTTCCGTTTGCACAGAGCGGGCGGAAAGGGATCCGGTGAAAAGGGAAACAGGTGAAAGTCCTGTACGATCTCGTCACCGTGAACGGGGAATGCCCTGATATGATGTCACTGTCCCTCTCTGGGATGGGAAGGCTTCAGGACGTGGCGATCCGCAAGCCGGGAGACCTGCCTGTCGTCCGTACGGGGCAGCCGCGCAAGTGGCAGGCCCGATGCCGCGAGGAATCGGCAGTACGTTTTCATGGGGATATTTCCCGCGTTATTTGACGAGGGGGACTATGCCTTTGTTTGTTATACGCTTCTGATTCCGTTCTGCGGTTTCAGGAGCGTTTTTTGATGAAGAAAAGAGAATACGGAATATAGGAAAGGTTATGTTTTCCGGAAAGGACAGAAAATGAACGACGGAACCTACATGGTCGACGTTTCGCTCTCCGGCGGGACCGGTCGGTCGTCGGTGAAATCTCCCGCCGAGCTCACCGTCTCGGAGAGCGGCATGACGGCCCGCATCGAGTGGAGCAGCCCCTATTATGATCTCATGATCGTGGACGGAGAGCGGCTCCTGCCCGTAAACACGGACGGCGATTCGGTCTTCCTCGTCCCGGTCGCGTCCCTCGCTGTCCCGCTCGACGTGCAGGCGGAGACGGTCGCCATGAGCGAGCCCCACCTGATCGACTACACCCTCACCTTCGACGCGTCCTCCGTCAAGGCCTCAGGCGGATCCCCCCTTTCCTGGATCGCGGGGGCGGCGTTCCTCGTCTCTGCAGCCGCGGCGGCGTTCGTGATCGGCCGAAGGATCCGGAAGAGAAGGCAGCACGCATGAAACGTCTTCTTCTGTGGCTGCTCCCCGCCGTTCTGCTGCTCTGCGTCGGATGTGCGAGGGAGGCTGACCCATGGGACGCGGCGCCGTCGATCCCCGGTTACGGCGAGGCGGTCCGGATTCCTTCTGACACCGCCGCATGCTTCGTCATCTACCGCTGGGACAACGGCGATTCCTGGATCGCGACGAACGACGGACAAGCCTATCTGATCGCCGACGCCGCGCCTGACGGGCTCGATCCCGCCGTGACCGTGATCCCGCACTCCCCGGAGCGGATCTACATGGCCGCGAGCGCGGTGATGTGCTTCTGGGAGTCCCTGGGCCGTCTCGGCGACATCCGGTTCTCCGCCCTCGAAGCGGACGACTGGACCCTGGACGGCGCGCGGGACGCGATGCACGCCGGAACGATGCGTTATGCGGGCAAATACCGCGAACCGGATTATGAAATGCTCCTCACGGGCGGCTGCGACCTCTCGATCCAGTCCACCATGTCGGAGCACGTCCCGAAGGTGAAGGAAAAGCTTCGGGAGCTCGGCATCCCCGTCTTCGTCGACCGCTCGAGCTATGAAGCCGATCCGCTCGCGCGTGTGGAATGGGTGAAGGTCTATGCCGAGATCGCCGGATGCCCGGAGGCGGGAGAAACCCTCTACGCCGAACAGAAAGCCGTATTCGACCGGCTCACGGACGCGTCGCCCTCCGGGAAGACCGCGGTGTTCTTCTACATCACGGCCTCCGGCAAATTCGTCACCCGAAAGCACGGCGACTACGTCTCGAAAATGATCGAGCTGGCCGGCGGGGAAAACGTCTTCCCCTTCGAGGGGGACGACACCGCCCTTTCCAGCGTGACGCTCTCGCCCGAGGATTTCGTCCTCGCGGCCAAGGATGCGGACATCATTTTCTATAACGGGACCATCACCGGCAATCCCGCCTCGATCGGCGAGCTCGTCTCGAAAAACGCCCTCCTCGCGGATTTCCGCGCGGTGAAGAACGGGGACGTCTGGTGCACCGAGGCGAACCTCTATCAGAACATCATGAAGACCGGCGAGATCCTCGCGGACTTCTACGCCGTCTTCGCGGATACCGGAGAATCGCTGACCTATCTCTCGAAGCTGGACGGATGACGCCATGAAAAAACGGATCGCTCTTTCCTATCTTCTGCTCGCCGTCCTGCTCCTCGTTTTCGTCACGCTCGGCATCCTGGCCGGGAGCGCGTCGATCCCCCTGCGGGATCTCTTCGCGATCATCACGGGCCGCGGCGGGGACGATACGGCGGCGATGATCCTCCTGAAGATCCGGCTTCCGCGGACGCTCGCGGCGCTGCTCCTCGGCGGTGCGCTGGCTCTCGCCGGATACATGCTCCAGACCTTTTTCCACAACCCCATCGCCGGGCCGTTCGTGCTCGGGATCTCGTCGGGCGCGCGGCTCATGGTGGCGGCGTGTCTGATCGCGGCGGCGCGCGGTGCGGTCGTGCTGAATTCCGCGCTCCTCGCCTCGGCGGCGTTCCTCGGAGCCCTTGCCGCCATGTCTGCCGTCCTTCTCATGTCCTCGAAGATCCAGAGCATGTCCCTGCTCATCGTGGGCGGCGTCATGATCGGGTATATCGCGACGGCTGCCACGGACATCCTCGTGCACTTCGCGGACGACGCGGACATCGTGAATCTCCGCGACTGGACGGTCGGATCGTTCTCCGGGGTGAAGAAGGAATCCCTCGTCGTGTGCGCGTGGATCGTGTTCTTCGGGTCCCTCGCGGTCTTTCTCCTCTCGAAGCCCATCGGCGCTTACCAGCTCGGCGAGAGCTACGCGCAGGACATGGGCGTGAACATCCGGGCCGTGCGCGGGGCGATGATCCTCTTCAAGATCCGCCTCCCGAGGACCGAGGCCGCCATGATGCTCGGGGGCGCGCTTGCGCTGGCCGGGTACATGCTCCAGACCTTTTTCCACAATCCCATCGCCGGGCCGTTCGTGCTGGGCATCTCCTCCGGCGCGCGGCTCATGGTGGCGGCGTCCCTCATCGCGGCGGCGCGCGGAGCGATCGCGCTCAATTCCGCAGTCCTCGCGTCTGCGGCGTTTCTCGGCGCGCTCATCGCCATGGGAGCCGTGCTGCTCCTGTCGTCGAAGATCCGGAACATGTCCCTGCTCGTCGTCTCGGGCGTCATG
>JAFYBI010000276.1 GCA_017540285.1 Clostridia bacterium
CTGCCGTTTTGACGCGACAGGCGGTGTTGATTTATACGGTTCAGTTTCCGATCCAGTAGAGATAGTCCGCCTCGTTGGCGTTCGAGCCCTTCTCACCGGAGCGCTTCGTGATGGCGAGGTATTTGCCGTTCGCATCTTTTGTGAGGACCTCGACGACGTTGTACAGCCCCGCATCGCGGCAGTCCGTCTTCTCCACGCGGATCTTCGCGCCGTCCTTGACCACGATGTCGCTCTGATACACCCGTCCGTTGAGGAGCACGTCCGCAGAGGCGATCCCGTCGCCGTTCATGACGGAGAGGGTAATCTCGTACGCGCCGCCGACGTCCTCGCAGTCCGTCAGATCGATCTTCTGCGAGGTCTTGTAGTACCCGAGGGATTCGATGAAGACCGCGGGATCCGCCATCTTTTCATCCATCCAGCCGCGGCGGCTGACGAGCCATTCGCGGAGGGTCGAGACCTCCTTTGTGTACTTCCAGTCGTAGCCCCAGAGGCGGTTGTCGCTCTCCGCGGCATCCTTGATTTCCTCGGCGACCTCGTCGTAATGCGCGAACATCGCGTCCACCTTGTCCCCGACGGAATTCCAGCGCTCCATGAGCTGCAGAACGAACCACGGATCGTTGTACAGCGCCTTGTACCAGTATTCGCGGTCCTGGCTCTGGCCCTGCTTCCAGCTGTTGTACTGCGAGGAGGTCTGGTCGAGGTTGACGTGGTTCGCGGACGTCCAGTCCATGTCCCACACGGGGCCCCAGGTCAGCTTGCCGCCCACCGGCTTGTAGAGATAGCAGCTCTTGAAGAGGAGCTCGACGTTCTTGTAGAGCGTGTTGACGACCCAGAAGTCGATGAAGGAATCCACGTCCATGTACTCGGAGTAGTGCAGGCCCTCCTTCGAGAGGCGGTTCGGCGCGTAGACGGCATCCTCCGTGTTCTGCACATAGGTCTGGATGTAGTTCATCATCTCCTTGTTGGTCCGGAGGTATTCCGGCTTTTTCACCATGATCTTCATGTCGTTCGTCGTCAGGAACTTGGAGGTCTCGTCGAAGTAGGCGTCGTCCTCGAGGAGATAGCCGCCCGTGATGTCGTAGCCGGAGATATCGTAGTAGTCCGCAATGCTGTAATCGCCGTACACGCCCGTCGTGATCCACGAGAGATCGCGGGTGAGCCCGTCTTCGAGCTTGGTCCGCTCTTCCTTCGAGAGCTCTTCCTTCTTGTAGATGGCCTTGGCGACGGCCTCCGCCTCTTCCTCCCAGTCGAAGATGTCGACGCGGGTCTCGCCGACGCGGATCGCCTCGGTGAACTCGTACAGCCCTACGTATTCGCCGTTGAAGATGAGGTTCACGAACTCCGATTCGCATCCGACAAGGCCGAGGTCCATCGAGAAGTCATAGGAGATCTTGTTGCGCAGGTTGGTGCGGTCGTAGAAGTTGGCGAGCAGGCACCAGTGCTTGTTCGCGCCCATGCCGAAGAGATCGGCCTTGGTGTCGAGCTTGATCTTGAACGGCCGCTTCGGCGCCCACGCGGTGGAGTTGCCGCGGACCTTGATGTCGATGCCGCCGTCGTACGCCGTGTCGGGGAACTTCTCGGTCGTCGCGATGCGCATGGTGGCCGAACTGTACCCGCCCTTCGAAATGTCGTTGTATCCGGCCGCGGAATTGATGAAGATCGTCGGGAGGCTGCTGACGAAGTAGTACACCTCGTCGTAGCCCTCGACCTGGAGGGTGATCATGCAGTTGGTATCCCCCTCGCCGAGGGTGACATAGTCGTTTTTGGTGGAATCGGTGTTGACGGTCTTGCCGGATCGGATGTCCTTCACGATCCACTTGTAGGTCACGCCGGCGGGGTAGTTGCGGGCGTAGAGGGTGTCCCCGACCCGTTCGATCTCGCCGTAGACGCCGGAGAAGACGCGCAGCTCGTAGGTCTTGATGACGCCGTCCGCGCGCGCCGTGAGCTTCACGGTCTCGTAGCCGAAATCCGGTTTCGTCACGCGGGCGACGCCCTGATCGATGAGGATCACGCCGGGCTTGTCAGAGTTCCATGTGATGTCCTTGCCCATGATCGTGGTGGTCAGCGGGAAGTCGCTCTCGACCGCATCCGGGGTCTCGCCCTCCGCGAGGGTGAGCGCGACGAAGTCCACGACGGCGAAGTACGGGCTCTTGTACAGGATCTCCGGCATGGGATAGAGCCCTTCCGCGACGTGCCAGACGTCGGTGTCGAGGGGAAGGTTGCCGCCGGAGAGGGATTCGTAGGACTTGGCCTGTCCGATGCCCTTGTTGTCGACGCCGCATCCGGCGAGGTAGTAGACGTTCTCGACGACCTTCGCGCCCGCGTCCCCGGTGGTGATGGCGTTGCCGCCGCCGACCGTGCCCTCGTGGGTGACGGTGCCGAGCTGGACGATGTTTTTGAGCTGGCCGATGTCGCTGCCGCGGATGCGTCCGATGATGCCGCTCGTGTAGGGGCTGTTGCCGCGGTTGTCGGCAGTGACGGAGATATTCGAGAAGATGTTGGTGATCTTGATCGGCTTGTTGGTCATGCCGGTGTTCGTATCGGTCCGGCACTGTCCGATGAGCGCCGCGACGCCGAGCAGATCCCCGCTCTTGTTCGTAACCTCCACGGTGCCGGAGAGGAGCGCGATGTTGTCGACGGTGACGTACCCGGAGCACTGTCCGCAGAGAGCCGCGTAACAGGCGACGCCGGCTGCGTTCCCGCGCACGGTCACATCCTTCAGGATGATGTTTTTGATGACGGCGGGGCTGTTCTTGTCATTGGATCCGACGGAGCCGAAGAGACCGACGTGGACCCGCTTCGAGGAGCTGACCGCAAGCTTGAGGCCGGAGATCGTGTGTCCGCGCCCGTCAAAGGTCCCGCAGAAGACGTTCTTCCCCGATACGATGCCGCTCTCGCTCTCCGATCCGCCGATGGGCGTAAAGGAAGACACGGAAGAGAGATCGATGTCCGCGACGAGGACGTAATTGCCGTCGAGCGGGAATTTTGCGCTCGTCCCGATGCGGGAGAGCTCGGAGGCGTTCCGGATCGGGATGCCGTCGACGGCGTCCGCGTCCGAATCCACCCCGCCCGAGATCGCGGGGATCGTCTGGGCATCGTCATCCGCCGGCGTTTCCGCGGGCTGTCCGGCGTCCGGGGTTTCGGGATCCGCGGGAGCGGACGGCTGAGCTGCCTGCGGATTCGGGGTGATGGGGGCGGTTTTCTCGCACGCCGTGAAGGCGGCAAGGATCGCAAGCGCGCCGATCAGGCAGAGAACCGCTCGGCGGAAACGGGGTTTGATACGCATGGAGCCCTCCGGGAATAAACAGAGTCGAGGAATAAGTTATTGTACGATAAAACCCGGGAGATTTCAACAGGTATTTGTGAAGATTATGCGAAAAGCGTCTCCGGAGCGGACCGTCCTGCCCAAAAACCGCGAAATTTTCATGAATTTTTCACCGAAACCTCACGCACGGGAGACCGGGGCGTGATATAATAGAAGAATCAAGAATCCTGTATGCAAAACCGGAGGTATCCGCCTTGATCGAAGTCAAGAATCTCGTCAAACGCTACGGCGACGTCGAAGCCGTCCGAGACGTCAGCTTCACCGTCCAGAAAGGCATGATCTACGGCTTCCTCGGCCCGAACGGCGCGGGGAAATCGACCACCATGAACATCATCACCGGCACGCTCGCCGCCACCGAGGGCGAGGTCACCGTGAACGGCTGCGACATCTACGAGGATCCCATCGGCGCGAAATCCGCCGTCGGCTATCTTCCCGAGCAGCCCCCGCTCTACCCCGACATGACGCCGAACGAGTATCTCGCGTTTGTCGGCGAGGCGAGAGGACTGCGCGGGGACAAGCTCTGGGACGCCGTCGACCGCGCCGTGGAAAAGACCGGCCTCGGCGAATACGCGGACCGGCTCATCAAGAATCTCTCGAAGGGCTACCGGCAGCGCGTCGGCATCGCGCAGGCCATCCTCGCCGATCCCGAGATCGTCATCCTCGACGAGCCGACGGTCGGCCTCGACCCGCGCCAGATCATCGAGATCCGCGAGCTCATCCGCCGGCTCGGCCGCGACCACACCGTCATCCTCTCCTCGCACATCCTGACGGAGATCTCCGCGGTCTGCGACTACGTCATCATCATCGCCCACGGCAGAATCGTCGCCTCCGACACGCTCGAAAACCTCACGAAGCGGTACGAGGGCAAGAACTACATCGACCTGACCGTCCGCGGGGACGAAGCGTCCGTGCGCCGCGCCGTCGAATCGATCCCGGGCGTCGGGAAGATCACCGTCGATCCGAAGCCGCTCGGACAGCTGCACGTGCGCATCGCAGCCGATTCATCCGCCGACATCCGGGAAGACGTCTTCTTCCGCTTCGCCGACGCGAGAATGCCCATCCTCTCGATGGAATACGAGGAAGTCACCCTCGAAAAGGTCTTCCTCGAACTGACGGGAGAAAAGGCGGACAGCGAACCGGCCGGTTCCGGGAGCGCGCCTGCGGCACAAGAAGCCGGAGAGGTCCCGGAAACCGCCGTTGAAAGCGAAGCGGCGCCCGCACCCGAGTCGGCCCCGGCGGAGGAGCCCGCGCCCGCGAAGCCGCAGAAGCCGAAAAAATCCGGCGATGACGACGATTACACGCCCCTCTTCGGCGGCTGAGGAAGGAGGATACCATGTCAGCAGTTTATAAGAAAGAGCTCCGCACCCATCTCAACGGCATGACCGGCGCGATCGTGATCGCGTTCCTGCTTCTGATGGTCGGCATCTATACCATCGTTTACAATCTCCGGGGAATGTACCCCAATTTCGAGACGACCGTCTCCGCCGCGTCCTTCCTCTATGTTCTCGCGATCCCCGTGCTCACGATGCGCTCGGTCGCGGAGGAAAAGCACGCGAAGACCGATCAGCTCCTCTACTCCCTCCCGATGTCCATGACGCAGATCGTCCTCGCGAAGTATTTCGCCATGGTGACGATCCTCGCGATCCCCTGCGGCGTGATCTGCTTCTACCCGCTCGTCCTCGGCTCCTTCGGGAACGTCCGCTACGCCACCGCCTATGCGATGATCCTCGCCTTCTTCCTGCTCGGCGCCGCCCTCATCGCGATCGGCATGTTCCTCTCCTCCCTCACGGAGAGCCAGGTGATCGCCGCGGTCCTCTGCCTCGCGGTCCTCTTGCTCCTCAACTTCATGTCCGGCCTCGCGACCCTCGTCCCCGCCTCCGCCCCGGCTTCCCTCGCGGGATTTCTCATCCTCGCGCTGATCGCCGCGGTCATCGTGCGGATCATGACGAAGAACACGACCGTCGCCGTCTCCGTGGGCGTGGTCCTCGCCGCGGCCATGGTCCTCGTCTACGCCGTCGACCGATCCCTCTACGAGAACGCCGTCCCGCGTCTGCTCTCGGCCGCGGCGCTCTTCGAACGGCTGAATCCCTTCTCACAGGGACTCTTTGACGTGACCGCGCTCGTCTGCTACCTCACCACCGCCGCGCTGTTCGTTTATCTGACGGTGCAGTCGATGGAAAAGAAACGCTGGAATTAAGGAGGGCCGACATGAACAACGAAACGAAAACGCCGAAGAAGAGCGTCAACCGGAAAGCCCTGAAGATCGGCTCCATCAGCATCACCACGACCGCCGTGGTCATCGCCATTTTCATCGTCGTCAACCTCTTTGTCGGCGAGCTGCCGTCCACCGCGACGAAATTCGACCTCTCCGAGCGCGCGCTCTTCACGATCTCCGACGAGACGAAGGAAGTCCTCTCGCGCGTGGACGAGGACGTAAAGATCTACCTGCTCACGCAGCGCGGACAGGAGAATCCGACGATCCGCGAAATGCTCGAACGCTATCACGCGCTCAATTCGCATGTGACCTGGTCGACCGTCGATCCCGTGACGAACCCCGCGTTCCTCGAACAGTACACGACGGACACCCTCTCCGACAACTCCCTCGTGGTCGAGAGTGCACGGCGGTCCTACGTCGTCGATTACAATAAGATCTTCCAGACCGAATACACGGAAGAGGACTATTACAACTATTATTACTACGGCCAGATCCCGCAGGGCACGCCCTACTACTACGGCGAGCTGCAGCTGACCACCGCCGTGGATTACGTCACCCGCGACGATCTCCCGGTCCTCGCGACGCTCGAAGGACACGGCGAGGCTGCGCTCAGCGAGAATTACGCCTCCCTCATCGGGGACGAAAACGTCGAGATCCGCTCGCTCACCCTGCTCAACGTCGAC
>JAFYBI010000277.1 GCA_017540285.1 Clostridia bacterium
CACCCGGCGATCACGTCATCAAGATCTATGCGATCGACGCGAACGACAACCTCGTCGACACGACGTTCGAATTCCCGTTCGTGAAGGAAGCGCCTCCGTCCAAGGGCCTCGCCACGGTGGAGGATGCCGCGAAGGGCAAGAACATCATCAAGAACTATGAATTCGTCTCCGGCACGAACGGCTTCGGCGGCGAAGGCCCGGAGAACCTCTGGGACGGCAACACCGGCACGAAGTTCTGCACGAACGAATTCCCGGCCGAATCCGTTGCGAAGCTCGACGGCGTCTACAAGATCACCGGCTTCACGATGGCGACGGCGAACGACAACGCGGATTACAACGGCCGTTCCCCGAACGCGTGGACGATCTCCGTGTCCCCGGACGGTGAGAACTGGACCGAGCTCAAGAAGGGCGACGACGGCTTCTTCGAAGAGTTGAACTTCACCTACTTCGCCGGCGACGGCAAGGCTGACAACGTCGGCTATGTCAAGTTCTCGGCGGACGGCACGGCCTCCGGCACCTTCCAGGTCTCCGAGGTGACGCTGTTCGGCGACAAGACCGGCGATGCGCCCGCTGCTGCGGAACCCGAACCGGAACCCGAACCGGAAGCTCCGCCTGCAGAAGAACCGGCGGCTGAGACGCCCGCGGCGGAAACCCCGGCAGCGGAAAAGCCCGCCGAGGCGAAGAAGTCCGGCTGCGGCTCGATGATCGGCGGCGGCATGATCGTGCTCGTCACGGTCCTCGGCTCCGCATGGATCTCGAAGAGAAGATAAAACGGCACATCCGTGAGAGAGGGGACCTCCGGGTCCCTTCTCTTTTTGCGCTTTGTGCGGTTTTTCTTCGCCCGATCCGCGCAAATTCCCTTGACAAACCGCGCCGCGCGTGATATAATATGGCTCAAACGCTACGACGGGAAACCAGTAGGCCGGGGCGTCCCCCTTCAGAGATGCGGCGGGTGGTGCGAGCCGCGGAGGATCCTGACCGAATACATTCCCAGAGCGGCGCACCGAAGGAGATCCCCCTCTGCGTAGGCTGCGACGGCGGCGCCCGTTACGCGCGGGGGCATTGTGCCCGCTGAGGCCGTTTTCCGTGAGGAAGCGGCGAACTGAGGTGGTACCGCGGAATTCTTCCGTCCTCTGCTGACATCATCAGCCGGGGACGTTTCTTTTTCCCCGACGACAGAAACGAAAGGAAACAACATCATGGTCATTACCGATCTGCTCGAACGAAATGCGAAGCTCTACCCAGACGACGTCGCGCTTGTGGAGCTCAATCCCGCGAATCAGCCCGACCCGAACCTGACCTGGCGCGAATTCTCCCTGATCGAGGCCGCGCCGGGCGGACGCTACCGCCGGGAAATGACATGGCGCGAATTCGACGTGAAGGCCAACCGCTTTGCCAATCTGCTCATGACCCGCGGGATCAAGAAGGGCGACAAGGTGGCGATCCTGCTCATGAACTGCCTCGAATGGCTGCCCGTGTACTTCGGCATCCTCAAGACCGGCGCGCTCGCGGTCCCGATGAACTACCGCTATTCCGCCGAGGAGATCCGGTACTGCGCCGAGCTCGCGGACGTCTCCGCGCTCATCTTCGGGCCGGAATTCACCGAGCGCGTCTCCTCCGTCTTCCTCGATCTGCCGCTGCTCAAGAACCTCTTCTTCGTCGGCCCGGACGTCCCGGATTTCGCGGACAGCTACGACCGGCTCGTGACCTACTGCTCCTCCATCACGCCCGCCGTATCGTACGACGAGCAGGATGACGCGGCGATCTACTTCTCCTCCGGCACGACGGGCTTCCCGAAGGCGATCCTGCACAACCACGAATCCCTGATCCATGCCTGCCGCGTGGAACAGGCGCACCACGGACAGACCCGGGACGACGTCTTCCTCTGCATCCCGCCGCTCTATCACACCGGAGCGAAGATGCACTGGTTCGGCTCGCTGATCTCCGGCAGCCGGGGGGTCATCCTCCGCGGCGTGTCCCCCGAGGGCATCATCCGCGCGGTCTCGCAGGAGCGCGCCACCATCGTCTGGCTCCTCGTGCCGTGGGCGCAGGACATCCTCGACGCCGTCGACCGCGGGGACATCAACCTTGCCGATTACCGCCTCGATCAGTGGCGGCTCATGCACATCGGCGCGCAGCCCGTTCCCCCGTCCCTCATCAAGCGCTGGAAGAAGGTTTTCCCGCACCACCAGTACGACACCAACTACGGCCTGTCCGAGTCGATCGGCCCCGGCTGCGTGCCCCTCGGCGTCGAGAACATCGACAAGGTCGGCGCGATCGGCGTCCCCGGCTACGGCTGGGAGGCAAAGATCGTCCGTCCGGACGGCACCCCGGTCGAGGGCGAAGAGGTCGGCGAGCTGATCGTGAAAGGCCCCGGCGTCATGACCTGCTACTACAAGGACGAGCAGGCGACCAGCGAAGTGCTGAAGGACGGGTGGCTCTTTACCGGCGACATGGCCATGCAGGACGCCGACGGCTTCATCTTCCTGGTGGACCGTGCGAAGGACGTGATC
>JAFYBI010000278.1 GCA_017540285.1 Clostridia bacterium
CAGCACCAAGAGGCGCGGGATCTGGTTTCGTTTGGACATCATGACTCCTTTATGTACGGCGGAGACGCGCTCCGCCCGATGCGTCAGCTCTTTCGGCGCGCACGCCGGATCCGCCTCCGCTCTTCGATCTTGGACAGCTTGTGCGCGAGGTAGAAGAGGAGGATCGCCGCGCCGAGGGCCAGCACCCAGAGTTCCGTGTCGCATCCCATCTCGATGCGGAAAAGCTCCCTGTCCGGGTCCTTTTTGCGGTAATACACATCCTGCATTTCGAACTTCTTGCGCACGAGCAGGGGATTCTTTCCGCCGAAGCGGTCGAGGATCGCCCCGCCGATCTCCCGCGTTCCCTCCGCGACGGTTTCCGCCGTCCGGACCGCGGTCCTGCCGATTTGTTTCGTATTCAATGCCGTTCATCCTTTCGCATGCTGATCGGTTCCGTCCATAGTATGCCGGGCGGAGAGCGGTCTCATACGGAAAGGCTTCAAATAACATTATATCACAGGTTTCCCTCCGATGCAAGCAAAACTTTCCCGCATCTTTCGTTTCCTCATTCTTAACGATGGATTAAGATTTCCTGAACCCTCCTTAAATCCGACGGAAAGCCCTTGTTTCTGCGCCGCAGATGTGGTATCATGTATTCAGCAGCTCACTTGAAGGAGTCCTCCATGTCCGCCGTCGCCGCATTCGTTCCGATCCTGTTCCGCGATCTCGCCGCCGCCCTGCCGCCTCTTGCCGCAGGTCTTCTCCTGCTGCACTTCCTCCTGTTCCGCGAATGGAAGAAGACGGCGCGGTATGCGGTCTTTGCCCTCCTCCTCTGCGCGGTCTGGTCGGTCACCGCACCGCCGGACGTGTTTTCCGCGCATTACGCGCCGAACGTCAATCTCATCCCCTTTGTCGGGATGGCGGATGCGCCGCTCGAAACGGTCCTGAACGTCCTTCTGTTCGTGCCGTTCGGGCTCCTGCTCCCGCTCCTGTGGCGGCATTTCCGCGACGGACGCTTCGCCGTCCTCTGGGGCTTCACCCTGTCGCTCGCCATCGAGCTCGGTCAGCTTTTCTCGGGCATCACGGACATCGACGATCTGATCGCCAATACCCTCGGGACCTTCCTCGGCTATCTCGTCGCCTGCGCGCTGCTCCTCCGCCGGCCCTCCCTCGCCAAAACGGACGGCACGGTGTGGGAGCGCAGCGCACTCGTCGTCCTCGTATTCTGCGTCATGTTTTTTCTCGCGCCGCTCGTCCGGCGTCTGTTCTGAGGGGCGGGCGGATCCGGAAGAGAGCCTTCTCGCTTCGGATCAAAGCAGCAGCTCTGCCGCGGGATTGTCCCGATGGCGGAGCTGTTTTTGCGTCATGCCCGCAGCAGCCGGTCGCGCGGCACGGCTGATTGTTAACAAATTGTAAATTCTCTCGAACAGTTGAAACAAAATGCGATTTGGAACGTCTATATAGGTGAAGGCAGAACAAGACAACAAACACCAAGGAGAAAAATAGATGAAGAGAATCATCGGTTTCGTCCTCGCCGCGGTCCTGCTGCTCGCGCTGAGCGTCGCCGCCGCCGCGGTCCCGAACGGCACCATCGTCAATCACACGCTGTACACCGACATCGTCGCGCTGATCGACAACCACCCGATCCGTTCCTACAATGTCGACAACCGCACCGTCGTGGTCGCGGAGGATCTCCGTGCCTACGGATTTTACGCGATCTGGCACGCCGAGGAGCGCTGGCTCGAGGTCGTCCGCCCCGTCGTCGACGGCGAACCGCTCACCCCGGCGAGCTACCCGGACTACAAGCCCGAGGTCCCCGCCGGAAAGGTCGGCACCCCCGCGCACAACATCCTCGCGACGGACATCGTGACGACCATCGCGGGCGACAAGGTCGAGAGCTGGAACATCAACGGCGAGACCTGCATCCTCTTCCGCGATCTCGAGCGCTACGGCGAGATCGGCTTCGATCCGGAGGCGCGGCTGGCCGTGTACGAGACCATGCCCTACAAGGTCTTCGCGGGCGGACATGCCGTCGAGCAGGCCGTCCCGGAGGTTTGGCAGGTCAGCGGACAGACAACGGCGGACAGCATGACCGTCACCTTTACGGTCAACGAGGACTATGATTCGTGGTCCGGCTTCCTCGGTACGGACAAGAGTGACGTGACCATGGACACGATCTGGAGTGCCGATACCGCCCCCGCCGCGAAGGTCACCGTCGCGTTCTATCCGGGCCTCTTCCAGCCGGGCGAATCGCTGCGCCATGACCTCTTTGACACGCTCTCCGCGCTCACGATCCCATCGGTGGCTGATACCGTCGATTTCACGAATACCACCGAGGTGCGCATCGCGGTCGGCAAAGTCTTCTGGGTGACGCTGAACGGCAAGGCCGTGAGCGGCGATCTCTTCCGGTCGCAGGGGAACGGGCATGTGGATTTCACGTTCCTCTTTGACAAGGGCTTTGCGGTAAAGGCCGGCGACGTGATCACGGTTACCGTCTCCACGGGTGACGTCGAGCAGCTTCCGCAGACGGGCACCGTCCCGGAGAACGCGTCGGCGGAAGAGGTGCTGAACCTGTTGAAAAATCGGTTTCTCTATCACGAGGTCGAAACCGTGGAAAACGATTACTGCTATGTGATCCGCGGGTATTTCTCCGGTACATCGAGCGGAAACGCAAATGATCTTTACGTGGTCTGCAAGACCGGGGAAATGAAAAATCTGACCGCTTCCGTCTGGCCGTATTTCCAAACCGTCGACAGCATGAAATTCGGCGATGACCCGAAGGTTCTGGTCGTTTCGGGAAAAGTCCTGTCGGCGGACAAGGAAAACCTCATTGCCTCCCGGATCGAAGTGAACATGGACACCGGAGAAACCAAAAAGCTGCCGTAACGCCCTGCGCGGTCCGCACAAACGGGGGTCCCGGCGATCCGGACAATATGGGGGAACAGGCCATGATGGCGTCCCCCCGATCGCGGATCTTGCGTTCCCGCTGACGCGCATGTGAAATCTCCATGTCACACACCCCCGCACCCGATCTCCCGGGCCCGCGGGGGTGTTTTCGCGGCTTTTCCCCCGCATGACTTGATTCCGCGGCGAATTTGTGATATGATAGAACCAAAACCAAGCGAAAGGATTTCGATATGAAACTGCGCGGCGGATTTCCCGGTCCCATCCTCTCCGTGCCCGCCCTCGTCGTGGGGAGCGGCGCGGCGGGCCTGAACGCTGCCCTCTCCCTCGCACGGTCCCGGGGCGCGGATTTCGTCCTCCTCGTCACCGAGGGGATGAACATGGGCACCTCCCGCAACACCGGATCGGACAAGCAGACCTATTACAAGCAGGCGACCGGCGCGAATACCCCGGACTCGCCGCGCGCGATGGCGGAGGACTACTTCGCCTGCGGCGCGATGCACGGGGACCTCGCCCTGACGGAAGCCCTCGGATCGCTCCGCGGCTTCTTCCGCCTGGTCTCGCTCGGCGTTCCCTTCCCGGCGGACCGGTGGGGCGAATACACCGGCTACCGCACCGACCACGATCCGCACCGGCGCGCGACCTCCTGCGGCCCGCTCACCTCGAAGAAGATGACGGAAGCGCTCGAAGCCGCCGTCCGCCGCGAAGGCGTTCCGATCCTCGACGGAGTCCGCGTCTTCCGCGTGCTCACGGACGGGGGCCGGGCGGCGGGGATCGTCGGCGTCTCGGAAGCGGAGGTTTCCCCGGACAACCCGGCGGGGCTCGTCGCCGTTCTTGCGGGCGCGGTCGTGTGGGCGACGGGCGGTCCGTCCTCCGTCTATGCGGCCTCCGTCTATCCCGAGAGCCAGACCTGCGGCCTCGGCGCGCCTCTTCTCGCGGGGGCGTCCGCCTCGAATCTCACCGAAAGCCAATATGGCATCGCGTCCGCCGCGTTCCGCTGGAATCTCTCGGGATCGTATCAGCAAGTCCTGCCGCGGTATCTTTCCCTCAGCCCGGACGGCGAGGCGCGGGAATTCCTCCCGGACGCCTTCGGAGACGCGAAAACCGCCCTCTCCGCGCAGTTCCGGAAGGGCTACGAGTGGCCGTTCGATCCGTCGAAGATCGGCGGGACGTCCCGCTCCTCCGAGGTCGATCTGGCCGTGTACCGGGAGATCCGGGCGGGCCGGCGGGTCTTCCTCGATTTCCGCGCGAATCCCGATCTCATCGAGCGGGCAGGGCTCACCCCCGATACCGTCGGCGCGGAGGCATACGAATACCTCGAAAAGAGCCGCGCCCTCGGGGAAACGCCGATCCGGCGGCTGCGGCAGATGAACGAAAAGGCGTACGCGCTCTATCTCTCCCACGGGATCGACCTCGAGAAGGAGCTGCTCGAGATTCATGTGGCCGCCCAGCACCTCAACGGCGGACTGAGCTGCGATATGTGGTACGAGAGCCCGACGCTGCGCGGCCTCTATCCGGTCGGGGAGTGCAGCGGCGTCTTCGGCATCCGGCGTCCGGGCGGCTCCGCGCTCAACTCGACGCAGGTCGGCTCGGCGCGCGCGGCGGAGAAGATCGCCGGTGAGGACCGTCCTGTCCCGGCGCTCGGCGGCACGCTCTGCGATGAGCTCGCGGATGCCGCGAAGATCGCCTCCCTGCTCGACGGAATAGACGGCGACACCGTCGAAGCGATCCTCGCAGACCGGCATGAGGCCGGCACGCGCCACGACACCTCGGCAGCCTTCCTGCGCGACCCGGACGGCGTGAAAGCCCTGCTCCGGGACACCGCCGCATCCGTCGACCGCTTCCCGGATACCCGGCGGGCAAAGGATTTTCGCGCGCTGCGGGAGCTGCTCGTGACCTATGACACCCTCGTCACGCGGCTGGCGATGCTTTCCGCGATCGACGCCTACATCGGGGACGGCGGAAAATCCCGCGGATCGTTCCTGATCCCCGGCACGGACGGGATCGATACGGCGCACGCCGGCCTCGTCCTCGAAACCGTCCTGACCCGCGAACACGGACACCTGACGGCACGGAACCGCTTCGTCCCCGTGCGCCCGATCCCCGAAACCGACAACTGGTTCGAGACGGTCTACAACGAATATGACACCGGGGCGCGGTTCGGACCCGCCTCATCGGAAACGGAACAGGAGAAAATGCGATGAAGATCAAATCCGGCATCGGCTGGAAAGCCTGCTGCAACGAAGAAAAGAACGTCTACGGCGCGGAGATCGTCTTCCGGGGCTCGTGGGATCTCTATGAGATCTCCGCCGCGGTCTTCGGCAGCCTGACCGAGAACATGAACGGCAGCGACGCGGAGGTGCTCATCAGGACCGGGCGCCGTCTCTACATGCACATGAACGACGAATACAATCCGCCGACCGATGTCATCCTCGACGACGATTACGCCGTCTACTGTCAATGGATGGCGGCTCACAAGCCCGCCGGCAAGCAGTGGAGCGACGAGATGACCGACGCGGCGGTGGAGCTCTTCGAGAGCGAGAGTGCCAACCGCGAACAGCGAAGAAAGAAACGGGAAGCGCGGAAGAAATAACGCCCCCGAAATCTGAACAAACGGAGCGATCCTATGAACACACCAGAACTCACGACCGTCCGGCGCGCCGAGAAGCACTCGCCGGTCTGGCTCCTCTCCGCCGCCCGCCTGATGCCGGAGAAGCCCCCGCGCTTCGGCGTCCAGATCCTCTACGGCTTCTCCGAGAAAAAAGAGCGGTGGTTCCCCTTCATGCAGTTCATCGCAGCCTGCGGAGGCGCAGCGGTGATCCACGATCTGCGCGGATTCGGCGCGACAGCTCCCGAGGAATCAAACGGCAGACCGGCGGAGGCCCTCGCGGACTTCGGCTACAGCCGCGAGATGCTCACGGACGACATCGACGCGGTCTGGCAGGCATGCATCCCGGAGACCCCGACGCCCCTGCCCCGCTTCCTCTTCGGCCATGGCATGGGCGCGCTCATCGCCGGGCTCTATGCCGCCGCGCAGCCGTCGGAGGTGTCCGGCCTGATCCTCTCGGGGCTGCCGCACCGCGAACGCCTCGTCTCCCCCGCGCTCGCCTGGTTCTCCCTCGAGAGCGTCTTCACGGGGGACGGCGCCTGCCTGCCGCTCTTGAACCGGATCGCCGAAACCCGCTGTAACAAGGGCTTTACCCCCGAACCCGCCTCGGACGGCCGCTACCTCTGGACGACGAACGATCTCGCCGCACGGTATGAATTCGCCGCCGATCCCGTCTGCTGCCGTCCGCATCCGCTCCGCGACTACCGCAATCTCCTGCGCCTCGTGCGGGACTTCTGGCGGCCGTCGTCGTGGGAGAAGCCGGGAAAGACGCCTGTCCTTCTGCTGACGGGCGGATCCGATCCCGTCTCGCGCGGCGGAACGGGAACACAGAGCGCAGTCCGCTTCCTCACCGACATGGGATTCGCTCCCGCGGCGAAGGTCTATCCCGACATGCGGCACGACATCTTCATGGACACGGAGCGCGAGGTCCCCTTCACCGACGCAATGCGCTTCGTCCTGACGCGGCTGCCGAAACGCGCGGCGGCTCCCGATCCCCCGGAGGGTGCACAATGAAAGCGAAGCGCGCGCTGTACGTCCTTCTCCAGTGCACCTGGGGCCTGCCGCAGACCCTGGTCGGCCTCGTCGTGTACCTGATCTGCCGCGCGCGGGGCTGCGAACGGTTCTTCTTCGGCGGGGCGGTCTGCACGGAATGGCACCGGGACGACGGGGTCTCGCTCGGGCTGTTCATTTTCTGTCCGGCGGGCGGGGGCATCCACCTGCACGAATACGGACACACCTTCCAGTCGCTCTTTCTCGGCCCGCTCTACCTCATGCTCGTGAGCCTGCCGTCGCTCGTGTGGGCGGGGCTTCCCGCTTTCCGTCGGATGCGGCGGGTCAGGCGCGTTCCGTATTCGCGCCTCTGGTGCGAGGGCTGGGCCGACCGGCTCGGGTCGAAATACGAAAAAGTAGGCCGCACGATCCGGCGACGTCCGCCGGACATCACGGAAAGGTAACGCCATGCTTCTTTATTCTCTCATCATGTTTGCGGCGGGCGCCGTCATCCTCGGCGTCGGCATCGCGGTTTTCCGCGGCAGAACGAACCTGATCCACGACTACCACCAGGAGAACGTGAAGCCCGAGGACCGTCTCCGCTACGGCCGGGCCATGGGAGCCGGGCTCCTCGTCCTCGCCGCCGCGCTGCTGTCGAGCGGCATCCTCGCGCTCTGCCTGACGGAGGGATCGAAGGTCCCGCTCCTCGCGCTTTTCGGCGGGATCGCGGTCTCGATCGTCCTCCTCATCCGCGCGCAGAGGAAGTACAACGGGGGGATCTTCTGAGACGGCGATTTTCGCCCCCGCTTTGTACGGACAGCACAAAAAGCAATTAAGTAAAATCAAGCGGCGAACTGATTCCGGAACTCCACCGGAGTCAGTTTAATTTTGAGCTGAATCCGATCGTGATTGCAGAAACGAATGCAGTCGTCAATCGCGCAGCCGCCTGGACAAACCCGGGCGGCTGTTTCTCTCTCCCGATCCGCGTGAAAAAGACCGGCCTCCCGATGGGTTTCGGAAGGTGCCGGTCTTTTCGTGTTCAGGGGTTCAAATCCTTTCGATCAGACGATCACTTGATGTCCGCGTACATGAAGTACCAGTAGCCATACGCAGAGTGCCACATGCCGGTGATCTTCGAGCTCTGGAGATAGAAGTCGGTGTAGTATGCGACCGGGACGCAGCCGGCGGTCTCCTTGAGGATGTCTTCCGCACGGTGCAGGGCCTCGGAACGCTGCTTCACGTCCATCGTGGAGCGGGAAACGTCGATCGCGGCGTCAAAGTCCTTGTTGTTGTACTTGCCGTCGTTGTTGCCGTTGGAGGAGTAGAGCAGCTCGATCATGTTGGACGGATCGCTGTAGTCGCCGACCCAGCCGTTGCGGGCTGCCATGTAGTCGCCGGCTCTGCGCATGGGCGTGAAGGATGCCCATTCGACGATCTCTACCTTCAGATCGATGCCGATCTGCTTCCAGGCTTCCTGCAGGTATTCCGCCACGACCTTGTGATAACCGGAGTCGTTGGTGGAGTACGTGATGGTGAGGTCGAGGTTGTCGGCGCTGCCGCTGTACCCGGCCTCCTGCATCAGCTTCTTCGCTTCGGCGAGGTTCGCGTCATAGTCGGAGCTGATGTACGGCTTGCCGCCGTTGGCGTTGGCATAGAAGTCGCCGCCCGCCGGATCCGCCCAGCCGGGACCCATGAAGTTGTAAGCCGCGACATAGGTGCCCTGCATGATCGTGTTCGCAACGTAGTCGCGGTCGATCGCGAGGCTCAGGGCCTTTCTGACCTTTTCGTTGTCAAAGGGAGCCTTCGTGCAGTTGAGGTTGAGGTAGTAGGTGCCGATGATCGGGTCGATGTGGAACTCGGCGTTGTTCATGAGGGAGGGGATCTCTTCGGTCGGGACGTCCTTGATGAAGAGCGCCTCGCCGGTCTGGAACGCGCTGTAGGAAGCGTTGGAATCCTCGATCAGGAGCCACTTGATGCCGTCGAGCTTGATGGCCTTCTTGTTCCAGTAGTTCGGGTTCGCCTTGGTGACGATATGGGAGCCGGGCACCCACTCGGTGATCATGAACGGACCGTTGGAGATGTAGGTGGCGGGGCTGACGGCCCACGCGTCGCCGTTCGCTTCCACGGTGGCGGGGTTGACGGGGCTCAGGGTCGCGAACGCGGCGAGGCTCTCGAAGTACGGGCAGGCCGCGCTGAGCTTGACGACGAACGTACGGTCGTCGGGAGCGGAAACGCCGAGCGTGGAGGGATCAGCTTCGCCCGCGAACACGGCGTCGAAGTTTTCAACCGGCCACAGAACGGTGTCGGCGTACGGAGCAGCCGTCTCGGGGTTGGCGACGCGCTGCCAGCTGTACACGAAGTCGGACGCCTTGAACGCGGAGCCGTCGGACCACTTCAGACCGTCGCGGAGATGGAAGGTCCAGGTCAGACCGTCGTCCGACTTTTCCCAGGTTTCCGCGCAGCCGGGAGCGATGGCGCCGTCCTTGTCCACGGTGAGCAGGCACTCGAAGGTGTGCAGCAGCATGTTGCCGCCGTCGACCGCGCTGTTCAGAGCCGGGTCAAGCGTTTCAGGGTCGGGACCGACCTGAACGGTGAGGATCTTCTCGCCGCCGGATCCGCCGCTGCACGCGGGCAGGATCATGCAGAGCGCGAGCAGGATCGCAAGCATGGGGATAAGCTTTTTCATACATTTTCCTCCTTAAGAAAATATACTGAATAAGATGAACGATTTATAAAACCCGTTTGCCGCCGTTTGCGGAAACCGGATCCTATCGGGTTGGGGCCGTCAGCGGAACCGTTCCGCAAAATGACAGGCGCAGTAGTGGCCGGGGCCGACTTCCTTCCATTCCGGTTCCCGCTCCGCGCAGCACTTTTCGGCGTAGGGGCAGCGGGTGCGGAAGCGGCATCCGGTGGGGGGATTGACCGGGCTCGGGATGTCTCCCTGCAGGACGATCCGGCGGGTGTTCCGGCTGGTCTCGGGGTCCGCGATCGGCACGGCGGAAATCAGGCTTTTCGTGTACGGATGGCAGCAGTGGAACGTGATCTCGGCGCTGTCGCCCATCTCGACGAGCTTGCCGAGGTACATGACGCCGATCCGTTTGGAGATGTGCTTCACGACGATCAGGTCGTGCGCGATGAAGAGATACGTGAGGCCGAACTCGCCCTGCAGGTCTTCGAGCATGTTGATGACCTGCGCCTGAATGGAGACGTCGAGCGCGGAGATCGGCTCGTCGCAGACGATGAACTCCGGATCGACGGCGAGGGCGCGGGCGATGCCGACACGCTGCCGCTGACCGCCGGAGAACTCATGCGGATAGCGGTTCGCGTGCTCGGAGTTGAGCCCGACGCGCTCCAGCATCCGGATGATCTTCTCCCGCCGTTCCTCACGCGAGGCCGCGAGGTGATGAATGTCGATCGCCTCGCCCACGATGTCCCCGATCGTCATGCGGGGGTCGAGGGAGGCGTAGGGGTCCTGAAAGATGATCTGCATCTTCCGCCGGTAGGGAAGCATGTTGACCCGGGTCTTTTTCCCGTATTTCGGCTTTCCCTGCCCGTCGGTGACGGCTTCGCCGTTCTCATCGTACAGCGGCACATCGCCGGAGTCGAAGATGGTCTCGCCGTCGTAGACGATGCGGCCGGAGGTCGGCTCGTACAGCCTCAGAAGCGTCCGTCCGGTCGTCGTCTTGCCGCAGCCGGATTCGCCGACCAGCCCGAGCGTGCTGCCGCGCGGGATCGAGAACGAGACGTCGTCCACGGCCTTGACCCAGTTGCGGGAGAAGAAGCCGTCGCCGGAGACCGGAAAATACTGTTTCAGGTGGCGCACTTCCACCAGATTGGCCGATCCTGCCATCATTCCGTCTCCTTCCCGCTCGCTTCAAACACCGCTTTTTCATGCAGCCAGCAGGAGGCGGTGTGGAGTTCGCTGTAATGGTGCTCCGGCGGCATTTTCCCGAGACAGATCTTCATGCACTTCGGGCAGCGCGGCGCGAAGGGACAGCCGGCCGGGGGATTCAGAAGGTCCACCGGCGTGCCCTCGATCGCGACCAGGCGCTTGTTTTCCCGGTCGTTGATGTTCGGCACGCTGCGCAGAAGGCCCTTCGTGTACTCGTGCTGCGGGCGGTAGAAAATGTCGTCGGTGGTGCCGCACTCCACGATCCGTCCGGCGTACATGACCGCGATCCGGTCGCACATGGAGGAGACGATGCCGAGGTCGTGCGTGATGAGGATGACCGCCATGCGCAGCTTGTCCTTCAGCTCGTTGATGAGCTCGAGGATCTGCGCCTGGATCGTCACATCGAGCGCGGTCGTCGGCTCGTCCGCGATCAGAAGCTTCGGCTCGCAGGCCAGCGCCATTGCGATCATGACCCGCTGCCGCATCCCGCCGGAGTGGGCGTGGGGATACTGCTTCATCCGCTTCTCCGGCTCGTTGATTCCCACCAGCCGCAAGAGCTCCGTCGCGCGTTCCTTGGCCTCCTCCCGGGTCTTGTCCGTGTGGAGCAGGATCGCCTCTTCGATCTGGCTGCCGATGGTATAGACCGGGTTGAGGGAGGTCATCGGGTCCTGGAAGATGATCGAGACCTCTTTGCCCCGGATCTTTCTCAGCTCTTTTTCGCTGAGCTTTTCGATCTCGTGTCCGTTGAAATGCACCGTGCCGCCGATGATCCTGCCGGGGTCCGCGGTGAGGCCCATGATGCTGTACGACGTCACGGACTTGCCCGAGCCCGACTCGCCCACGATGCCGAGCACTTCGCCCTCGTCGAGATACAGGGACACGTCGTTCAGGGCTTTGACCTCGCCGGCGGGCGTGAAGAAGGAAAGGCGCAGGTTTTGAATGTCAACAAGATGTTCGCTCATGTCGCTCCCCCTTACTTTTTCAGCTTCGGGTCGAAGGCGTCGCGCAGACCGTCTCCGAAGAGGTTGAAGCTGAGGATGATGAGGCTGATGAGAAGCGCGGGCGCGATGAGGAGATACGGATAGGTGTTCATGCCGTTGATGGCCGTGCTCGCGAGGCTTCCGAGGGAAGGCAGGGGCGCGGCGACACCGAGGCCGAGGAAGGAGAGGTAGCTCTCCGTGAAGATCGAGGAGGGGATCTGCAATGTCGTCGTGACGATCAGGGTCCCGATGCAGTTCGTCAAGAGGTGCTTGCGGATGATGCGGCCGTTGCCCGCGCCGAGCGCCTTTGCCGCGGTGACGTATTCGCTCTCGCGGAGCACGAGGACCTGCGAGCGAACGATCCGCGCCATGCCCACCCAGTAGAGGAGCGCGAACACGATGAAGATGCTGACGAGGTTGGGGCCGACGATGCCGACCCAGCCGAAGGCGGCCTTCGAGGAGAGCCCCGCCAGCGGTCCCTTCAGCGCGATGGAGATCAACACGATCAGGAGCACGTCCGGGATCGTGTAGATGATGTCGACGATGCGCATCATGATGATGTCGACCCAGCCGCCGAAGAACGCGGCGATGGAGCCGTAGAGCGCGCCGATCACCAGGATGATGACGGCGGCGACGAGCCCGACGGTCATGGAGATGCGGCTGCCGACCATGATGCGGACGGCGTAGTCCCGTCCGAGCTTATCCGTGCCGAGGAAATGCGGCGTCACCTTTTCGCCGTTGGCGATCCGCTCCTGCTCCGCCTGCGAATAGGTCATGGGGCGGAGGTTTTCCGCGCCCTTCTGCTGCTGTTCGTAGGAATAGGGGTAGAAGGAG
>JAFYBI010000279.1 GCA_017540285.1 Clostridia bacterium
TCGAAGTCCAGATAGGGGATCTCGTTCATGTTCATCGACTGCCCGCCGACCACGTCCGCCGAGGTCTGGGCCAGCTGGTTGACGACGAAATCGTAGCTGCTGTCCCCGGCCCGCACCATCGCCTTGACCGCGTTCGAAATGGTGGTGTAGTCCGCCATGAGGGGCTCGGCAAGCTGGACGTTGAACCGCTCCTCCATCGTGACCCCGCGCTGGTAGATCGCGTCGATCACCACGTCGCCCGTCATTTCCTCCACCGTCATGTCGAGGTTGTTGTTCCCGGCGTCCCCGGTGCCCTGACCCGCCATCGTGACGGTCGCGCCGCCGAAGTCCAGCGCGGGAACGCTGTCGCCGATCACGGTTTCTTCCGTCTCCGGGACCGTTTCGGCGTCCGCGGAGGGTTCGGCGGGGGATGTGACCGGGGATCCGCCGTCCCCGTCCGTATTCTGGATCTGGGATTCGCCGCATCCCGCAAGGCCCGCCGCGAGCAGAGCCGCCAGCAGGAGGGAGAGGATCTTCACGCTTCTCTGTTTCATTCTGTGCGCTCCTTTCATCCGTTCGGATCGTTTCCGACTGTATTATACATCCATCCCGGATAAACCGCAAGCCCCCGGGGCGAAAAAACGCCGGATCCGCCTCATTTTTTGCGGCTTTCCCCTTGACAATCGGTTGAAAGTGATGTATAATCATGCACGTCAGACGAAACGCGCAGGAAACATCCTTTCATGGATGGCCGAAGGAGTGAAACTCTCAGGCGCCGCGGAAACGGCAGGGACTGGGCGCGGATGACACTCTGGAGAAACCCGGATCGCCCGGGGGCCGAAGGTGCAACGCCGATTTCCCGCTCCGGGATCCCGGCGAATCTCTCAGGCAAAAGGACAGAGCGCGCGTCTTTTTCCGATTCAGAAGGGAAGACGCTTCCGCCGCGTTTTTTTCCGCGAGAGTCTTGCTTCGGCAGGCTCTTTTTTTCATTCCAATCCGACCTTGATCCGAGACTGACTTCATGGGTAAGGTTGGATAGCTTCATTGGTGTGCCGGACACAAGCCGAATGAGATTGACGCGGCCTTGTCCCACCCCCCAATTGAAGCTCTTGCCGCTGAACTTGTTCAGCAGGGCTTCATTTCAAGAAGCCGCGTCTCCCCCCATTATTCATAAAAGGCGGTGTATTTATGCAGGCATTCCTCGACGGTCTTTCCTCCGTCAATTCGGCGGTCAACGGCGTTGTGTGGGGCGTTCCCGCGCTGGTGCTCCTCATCGGCACGGGCGTGCTCATGACCATCCTCACCGGATTCTTCCAGTTCCGCCGGTTCGGCCACATGTGGAAGACCACCATCGGCGGGCTCTTCCGCTCCAAGGCCATCCGTCAGAGCGGGGACAAGCACTCCATTTCCCAGTTCCAGGCGCTCTGTACGGCGCTTTCGGCCACCATCGGCACGGGCAATATCGCGGGCGTCGCGTATGCCATCACCATGGGCGGCCCCGGCGCGGTGTTCTGGATGTGGGTCGCGGCCATCGTCGGCATGATGACCAACTACTCCGAAAACGTCCTCGGCATCTTCTTCCGCAGAAGGAACGAAAAGGGCGAGTGGTCCGGCGGCGCGATGTACTACCTCCGGGACGGCGTCGGCAAGATGAAGTACGGCAAGATCGCCGGTAAGGTCCTCGCGGTGCTCTTCTCGATCTTCGCGGTCCTCGCCTCCTTCGGCATCGGGAACATGGGTCAGGTCGTCTCCATCACCGAGAGCGTCGGCACCCTCGTCCCCTCGGCGGACGGCAAAATCGTCGGGCTCGTCACCGGGATCATCGTCATGATCCTCGCCACCCTCGTCATCATCGGCGGCCTGCACAGGATCGCCGAGACCAACGAGAAGATCGTCCCCTTCATGGCTGTCTTCTACATCATCGGCTCCCTCGTCATCATCGCCATGAACTACAAGGGCGTCGGCCCCGCGTTCGCCGCGATCTTCAAGGGCGCGTTCAGCTTCCAGTCCGCAGCGGGCGGCATCGCCGGCGCCGTGATCGCGAAGGCCATGCAGTGGGGCTTCAAGCGGGGCGTGTTCTCCAATGAAGCAGGCCTCGGCTCCTCCGTCATGGTCCACTCCGCCTCCGACGTGAAGGAACCCGTCGTGCAGGGCCTCTGGGGCATCTTCGAGGTCTTCGCCGACACCATCATCGTCTGCACCTGCACGGCCCTCGTCATCCTCACGAGCGGCGTCGTCAGCCTCGAGACCGGCGAATCCATCTCCGGCGTCACCAAGCTCGGACTCGCCACCGAGGCCTTCAAGGCGAATTTCGGCACCTTCGGCGGGATCTTCATCGCCGTCGCCGTGTCCCTCTTCGCGTTCACCACGGTCCTCGGCTGGAGCTTCTACGGCACGAAGGCCTGGGAATTCCTCTTCGGCACGAAATCCACCCTCATCTACAAGATCCTCTTCGTGGCGATGATCCTCGCGGGGTCCGCCCTCGACGCATCTCTCGCCATCGACCTCTCCGACACCTTCAACGGCCTCATGGCGATCCCGAACCTCATCGGCGTCGTCTGCCTCTCCGGCCTGGTCGTGAAGATCACGAAAAACTACGCCGGCCGGATCATCACAAAGAAAACCCCCGAGGCGGAGCCCATGCTTTCTGCGCACGATAAGAAGTGATTATACTAAATCCCTTCTAAGGGGTTACGCGGCTTCTTTGAAAAGAAGCCTGGCAAGAAACTTCAATGGGGTAGGGCAAGGCTACCTCAATCAAGTTCATTCTATGCCCGCACACCCATATAGTCATCCAACCTTATCAGAGTTATCGTTCGTGAGCTCA
>JAFYBI010000280.1 GCA_017540285.1 Clostridia bacterium
CGAGGGGGACGACTGCGTGCGCGTGGAGAATTCCTTCTTCTGGCACCACATCCCGAAGAGCACCGCGTACCGCTACACCGAGGACAAATCCCTCGTCGAACGGGCAAAGGCCCTCGCAAAGGAAGGCCGGGAATCCTCCTCCGTCTGGTACCGCCCCGACATGGCGTGGAACCCGATGCGGACGATCTGCGTTCTCGAACAGCTCAGACGGCAGAAGAAGAAATTCGCCGTCTATTATCCGAAAAAACCGGACGGAATCGACTGACATGACGGAAAAAAGAAAACTGCTCGGCATCATCGGCGGCCTCGGCCCCGCGTCGAGCGCGTACTTTTACGAGCTGATCACCGAGCACACGAAGGCTGCGCGGGATCAGGACCACATCGACATCATCCTCTCCTCCCGGGCCACCACCCCGGACCGCACCGCGTACATCCTCGGCGAGAGCGGGGACAGCCCCCTGCCCGCGATGATCGCGGACGCGCGTTCCCTCGAGGATTACGGCGCGACGGCCATCGTCATCCCGTGCAACACGGCGCACTATTTCATCGAAGAGGTCCGCCGGTCCGTGTCGGTGCCCATGCCGTCGATCATCACGGAGACGGTGCGGCACATCCGGAAGCGCGGGTTCAAAAAAGCGGCGATCCTCGCGACGGCCGGAACGATCGCGTCGGGCTCCTACGAGCGGGAATTCGAGGCGTTCGGGATCGGATGCGCAGCCCCGGACGAGGCGGGCACGAAGCGGCTCATGGAGATCATCTACGGCGAGGTCAAGCGCGGGATCATCCCCCCGGCGTCGGAGCTCTACGAGGTCGTGGACCCGATGTTCGCCGCCGGCTGCGACTGCGCGATCCTCGGGTGCACCGAGCTCTCGCTGATCGGCAGGCAGATGCAGGACGACTGCCGCATCGTTGACTCCCTCACCGTGCTCGCGGACTGCGCGATCCGGCTGATGGGACATGAAACCACCGGATTCCCCCCATTCTATGACGGAGGCGCGGACCATGGAAATCCTGCTTGACGACCTGCTCTCCGCGTTCCCCGGGGAGACTGCGGGCGAGACGGCCGGCCGGGTGATCGGGAAGGTCGAGTACGACTCGCGCAAGGCGGATCGGGAGACCCTCTTCTTCTGTCTCCCCGGCGCGCGCGCAGACGGACACGACTATGCTCCGTCGGCTTACGAGGCCGGATGCCGGGCGTTCGTGGTGGAGCGCGCCCTTCCCCTCCCCGCCGACGCCGTGCAGATCATCGTACCGGACGCCCGGGAGGCGCTCGCGTACGCCTCCGCCCGCTTATACGGCGATCCGGCGAAGGAACTCTGCGTCATCGGCGTGACCGGGACGAAGGGCAAGACCACGACGGCCCTCTATATCTCCGGGATTCTCTCGGCCTGCGGCATCCCCTGCGCCTACATCGGCACCAACGGCGTCGTCATCGGCAGGGAGCACTTCGAAACGGTGAACTCCACGCCGGAGAGCCGCGAGCTGCACCGCTTCTTCGCGATGATGCGGGACCGCGGCTACACCCACGTGGCGATGGAGGTCTCCTCGCAGGCCCTCGACCGCGCGCGCGTGAAGGGCATTCCCTTCGACACGGTGATCTTCACGAATCTCACGGAGGATCACGTCAGCCCGACGGAGCACGCGACCTTCGAGGAATACCGCGACGCCAAGCGCAAGCTCTTCCGGGATTACGGCGCAAAGCACGTGATCGCGAACGCGGACGATCCCTATGCCCCCTATATGACCGAGAGCGTGCGGGAGCGGACCGTGACCTACGGCATCGACTCACCGGCGGACTACACGGCGTCCGGGATCGGGCGGTTCCGGGACGAGACCTGCCTCGGCGTCGAATTTGAGATGACGGCGCGCGGTCAGAAGACACACGTCCGTCTGCGGCAGCCCGGCCGGTTCAGCGCGTACAACGGGCTCGCGGCGATCGCGGCGGCGGCCTGCATGGGCATTTCCCCGGAAAAGGCGGCGGAAGCGGCTGCGGCCATCTCGGTCCGCGGTCGGATGGAGATGGTCGACGCGATCCCCGGGATCACCTTCATCATCGACTACGCGCACAACGGCGTCAGCCTCACGAACGCCCTCACGGAGCTCAGGGCGTACGACCCCGGGCGGCTTGTCTGCGTCTTCGGATGCATCGGCGGGCGGACGTTCCACCGGCGGCGGGAGCTGGCCGAGGCGGCGTCCTCCCTCGCGGACTTCACCGTCGTCACGTCGGACAACCCCGACTTCGAGGATCCGGAAGACATCATCGAGGACGTGATGCAGTATTTCGATCCCTCGAAGCTGGCGATCACGATCCCCGACCGGGAGGAAGCGGTCCGGTTCGCGGTCCGCACGGTGAAGAAGGGGGACATCGTCCTCTTCGCGGGAAAGGGCCACGAGACGTACCAGATCGTGCGGGGAGAAAAGGTCCCGTTCTCCGAGCGCGCCGTCCTGCTCGACGAGGCGGCAAAGGAGCTCGCGGCGGTATAAACGGCACACAAAAAGGAGCATGCCACAGGCGCGCTCCTTTGTTTTTATGCGATTTACTGCTGAATGATCTTCGCGTCTTCGGCGATCTTCTCCATCAGCGCCTGCCAGAGGACGGACGTGCGGAGCTTGTCCTCGCCGTAGTAATCGAGGATCTCGTCCTCCGTCATGCCGTTGTACTCGGCGTAAAACGCGATGCCCGCCGCGTATTCCTCCTCAGTCGGCTCGACGCCGAGCTCCTTCACGAGGGAATACATCACAAGGTCCTCCTTCACGTAGGCTTCGGCGGTCGCATAGATCTCGTCGTCCGTCTTCGCCATGTAGTTCGTGAGGAAGGTCTCGTAGTCCGTGCCGTAGTAGGACGCGTAGGATTCGTAATACCCGCGCTGCTCGGCGTAGAGCTTGTGCACGGCGTCGGCCGGATATTCCTTCACCGCGGAGTGCTCCAGCACCTGCTGCCAAAGATCGGTGTACATCTGGCTGTTCACGTAGTACGCCTTCTGCTTCGCCACGGTCTCGCGGTACGCGATGCGGAATTCCTCAACGTTCGAGTAGGAGAAGTTGGAGGAGACGAATCCGTCGTCGAGCACCGGGGTGATCAGATTGTCCGTCAGGATCGCATGGACCGTCGTCACGAAGGTCACGGTCTGCCCGTTGAGGTCGTCGGCCCCGTAATTCTCGGGGAAGGTCACGTCGAAGGAAAATTCCTCCCCGACGGTCTTTCCGATGTACGCCTCGGCGAAGCCTTCGATGTACCCGGTGCCGGAGGACGCGACCACTTCCTGATCGGTCCCCGTGCCGCCCGCGAATGCAACGCCGTCCTTGTAGCCGGCATAATCCACGCGCAGACGGTCGCCCTCGGAGACGGCGCCTTCCGTGATCTCCTCGTAATAGGAATAGTTGTCGAGCATTGCGTCGATCTCGTCCTCGAATTCCTCGTCGGTGAGGACGTCGGACATCTTCGTCACGGTGAGACCCTGATAGGGACCGACCTCGATGTATTTCGAAAAGTCGAGGGCGGAATAGTCGAAATCGGGAAGCTGTGCCCACGCTTCCCAGTCGGCACGTTCCGGATTGCCTTCCGCCGCGCCGTTTCCGGTGCCGGGTACGGTGTCTCCGGCGAGCGTGACGGTCGGATTCCCGGCGATATCGGCGATCGGCTTGTCGTTCTGTTCGTTCTTTTTGCATGCCGCGGCAGGACACAGAAGAGCCGCTGCGAGGAGGATGGTCAGAATTCTTTTCACGTTGTTCCTCGTTTTGCGTTGGATTTCATCGATTCGCCGAAAGCGGCGCATGCCGTATTATAACACAGATTTCGCCGCCCTGCCAGCCCCCGGGGCATAATTTACGTTTTGTTCATCGGATTCGCCGTTTTTCCCGCCCTCTTGACTTTGCCCGGCGATTGGATTATAATGGAGAAAACCAAAGGGAGGCGAGGACTTGTACATCACATCTCTTTGCTACGTGGAGCGGGACGGGAAATACCTGATGCTCCACCGCGTGAAGAAGGAAGAGGACCGCAACCGCGACAAATGGATCGGGATCGGCGGCTCCTTTCTCGAGGACGAATCGCCCGAGGACTGCGTGAGGCGGGAGGCGCGCGAGGAAACCGGGCTGACGCTTCTCGCGCCCGTTCTGCGATCCGTCATCACCTTCGTCGTCGAGGGCGGGGAATCGGAGCTGATGTTCCTCTTCACCTGCCGGGACTTCGAAGGGGCCCTCACCGACTGCGACGAGGGGACGCTCGCATGGATCCCGAAGGAGGATCTCTACGGCCTCGAACTCTGGGAAGGCGACCGCATCTTTCTCGAAAAGATCGCCGCCCTCTGCCCCTTCTTCACGCTGAAACTCGTTTACGACCGCGGCGGACGCCTCCTCTATGCCGAGGAAGACGGCGCGCGCGTCATCATCGACAGGAGGACGAAAGCATGAGAACACTATCGATCGGCAACAGCTTTTCCGAAGACGCCTGCGGCTATCTTCACCTGACCGCGGAGAGCGCCGGGATCGGGTGGGAGTGCGTCAATCTCTATATCGGCGGCTGCTCCCTCGAATACCACGCGGAAAACCTGCGGGAGAACCGTCGGAACTACGGCCTGGAGATCAACGGGGAGAACACGGGACGTACGATCTCGATCCCCGAAGCGCTCGCGATGGGGAAATATGACTTCATCACGCTCCAGCAGGCGAGCCATTTCAGCGGCATGAAGGAGACGTACTTTCCTTTTATCCGCGAGCTCTATGACGCCTGCCGGGCCGCGCAGCCGGAGGCAGAGATCGTGATCCACGAGACCTGGGCGTACGAGAGCGATTCGACGCACGGCGCGTTTCCGAACTACGGCTCCGATCAGCGTCGTATGTACGAATGCCTGCGGGACGCGTACCGGGAGGCGGCAGATGCCCTCGGTGTGCGGCTGATCCCGGTCGGCGACACGGTGCAGTACCTCAGAGAGCACGTGCCGGCATACGACTATCCCCACGGCGGCGCGCCGCTCACCCGGGACGGCTTCCACCTCGCGATCCCGGACGGCCGCTATCTCGCCGCGCTCGTGTGGATCGAGACCCTCGCGGGAGCCGATGCGCGGGATGCCCGGTACCTCCCCGAGGGGATGACGGAAGAGCGCCGCGCGCTTCTCGCCGAGGAGGTCCACGCGTTCCTGCATCGGGCGTGAGTTGTGCGCTTCCCACAAATCGAATGCGAGTAATTTGTCAGTTTGCACCAAAGAAAACGGCCTGCCGGCGGAAACATCGGCAGGCTGTCTCTTGTTTTCGGATGTGAAGAGTGTTATAATAGTACTGTAATCACATGAGAGGAAGTGTTAATTATGTTATATCTGATCGATACAGCCAATCTCGACGCGATCCGGACGTGCTGCGAGTACTACCCCGTCGCGGGCGTGACCACCAATCCGACGATCATTTCGCGGGAGAACTCCGATTTCAAGGCGCTGATCACCGAGATCCGCAAGATCATCGGCGACGAGCGGATGCTGCACATCCAGACCACGGCGACCGAGGCCGAGGAAATCGTGAAGGAAGCCGAAATGCTCCGTTCCGTCGTCGGCGGGAAGTTCTACATCAAGATCCCGATCACCAAGGAGGGTCTCAAGGCCGCGTCCGTGTGCAAATCCCACGGCATCGGCGTGACCATGACGGCGATCTTCACCCAGCCGCAGGCACTCGTGGCGGCGCGCGCGGGCGCGGATTTCGTCGCCCCGTACATCAACCGGCTGGACAACATCGTGTCCGACGGCGTGCACGTGGTCGAGGAGATCGTGGACATTTACCGCGCATATTCCCTTCCGACGCAGGTGCTCGCGGCCAGCTTCAAGAACGCCGAGCAGGTGCACAAGGTCTCGCTCACCGGCGCGCACGCGGTGACGATCAACCCCGATCTGTTCGACACACTGCTCTACCATCCGCTGACGTTCTACGCGATCGACGATTTCCAGAAGGACTGGGAGAACGTCTACGGGGATAAGAAGGTCTCCGATCTGATCGGGTAAAGAGAGGCTCCGGCCTCTTTTTTCTGTCCGGAAATATGAAAACAAAGATACCCGTTATCGTGATTTTTGTTCACAGGGTCTTGCCATTCCCGCCGAGAGATGATATAATGAGAACAGACAAGAATGCCGGGGAGGTGTGAATATGTCTCCGATTGAGGAAGCGGTCCGGCTTTTGAAAGCCCAGCCGGAGGAAAACGTCAGAATCATCGTTGAACTGCTTCGGGCCATGCAGACAAGCGCAAAACCGAACGGCGCGGAAAAGCGGATCGGAGCCGGACGGGATGAAATCCGTCTGCCGGAAGGTTTTTTTGAGCACTTCGACGATGCGAACGAGGAGATCGCCGGGATCTTTTACGGAGAAGAATAAGCTGGCACACTCTCAAAGACATGGAAAAAGGACGTCTGAAACAGACGTCCTTTTCGTCTCTGAGTGACTGGACTTGAACCAGCGGCCTCTACCACCCCAAGGTAGCGCGCTCCCAACTGCGCCACACCCAGATCCGGTGCTTTTTGACAGCTTTTATATTATAGCACCGGGGGCGGGAATTGTCAAGGCCTTTTCAGAATTTTTTTGTCCGACGGTCAGATCTCCCGCGTGGTATCCGTTCTCCCGCAGGACGCGGGATCGCACGCGAAGGATTCGCAGTCGACGCACCTCGTCTCGGTCGGATGCGGCTCGTGCGTGCCGACGCGGATCCGATCCAGCGCGCAGAAGTCGCAGGACTTGGCGTGGTGCGCGCATTCGCTGACGGTGCAGGCGATCGCGCGGTTGGGTTCTCTGCCGCTCATTGCGGTCTTTTCGTTCTGATTTCTCTTTTCCATGTTCGTTCTTCTCCCGTCTTCGTTCCGTCTCGGATTTCAAAGCGCCGCGGCGCTTCGTGTTCAAGATACCCCGCCCGGCCGTGTTTTATTCGCCTTGACGCAGAACGGAGCAAGTGGTATAATGGAAACAACGAAATCAACGAACGGGAGGCGGCCATGCTTCGGCTGACGTACCCGCGGGCGGAGGATCTGCCTGCGATCGAAGAATATCGCCGTGAGGTGCTCGCGGGAGACGGGGACTTTGACGGGACGGCGGGGCTCGGGAACGTTCCTTCCGCGTCGGACTGGCTCGCCGGACTGAAGGTCCTCTCCTCCCCCGACGCTCCCCGGCACGGGCTCTTCCGGACCTTCGTATATCTCGGCTATGACGGGGACCGGCTCTGCGGGATCGTGAACATCCGACCGACGGACGAGGAGGCGATCCTCGAAGCGGGGCACATCGGGTATCACGTCCGGCCGTCGGAGAGGCGCCGGGGATACGGGCGGGAGCTTCTTTTCCGGGCGGCGGCGCTGTGCCGGGCACACGGGATCGCCTCGCCGCTCGTATGCGTCCACGAGGACAACGAGGCCTCGATCCGGACCGCGCTCCGAGCCGGATTCGTCCCCGACGGTGAGGAGATCCACGAAAAATACGGAAGGATCCTGCGTTTTCGGGCGGATTTCTGAAGTTTTTCCGGAAAAAACGCGGAAAACGCTTATCCGGCGCGGCGCGAAAGCTACTGTCAGGCAGACCGGTCAATCAAACAGAAAGGACAACGCCATGTCAACCCGGATCGACGAGAGCTGGATGCGCGAATTCTTCGCCTACGCCCTCTCGCGCACGGACAGCCGCGCGGATGCGGAGGAGCTGGCCTCGGAAATCACCCTGCGCTGTCTCGAAGCCGAGGCGGGGCGGGATGACATCCGAGACCCGGAACACTTCTTCCGCGGGATCGCGCGCAATACGGCGAACAGCTTCTTCCGCCGCCGTTCGGTCCCTGCGCCGGAGGACACGTTCTCGAACCTCCCCTCCGACGAACCTCTGCCGGACGAGATCGCCGTGTCGCGCGAGGACGCCGCCGAGGTCCGCCGCACCCTCGCCTTGCTCTCCGGGCTGTACCGCGACGTACTCGTGGATCACTACTACCGCGGGTACGCAGTCCTCGACATTGCCCGCCGCCGGGAGCTTTCGCCGGATATGGTGAAATACTACCTCCGGGCCGGGCGGGAAAAGATGAAGGAGAGCATCATGAATCCGATACCGTCCACACACGCTTTCGCCCCTGCCCCTCTCGAGCTTTTCGGCTCGTTCCTCGATCTCTGTCACATCAATCCGTGGAAGCTCACGGAACGGAATCTGCCCCGCCAGATCCTCCTCTCGGCGAACGAAAAGCCGAAGAGCGCCGAACAGATCGCCGCCGACCTCATGACCCCCGCCGTCTTCGTCGAGGAGGAGATCGCCCTGCTCGCGGACGCCGGGCTGCTCGTCTCCCCGGCAAAGAACAAATTCCGCACCAATCTGCACATCCTCCCCGCCGATGCCTTCGCCGCGGTCCGGGACCGGTTCCGGACGATCTACCGCGGGTATCTGCCGGACTATGCGGAGGTCTTCGCGCACCTCCTGCCGCGGATGCGGAGCTGCGGGCTCTTCCGGGAGGACGAGGATGAGATGCGTTTCCGCTGGTTCTTCGCGTAC
>JAFYBI010000281.1 GCA_017540285.1 Clostridia bacterium
CGTCGAGCACGAGCTTGATGGCTTCCTGATGGTTCGCCATCTGGATCAGGATCTTGTGCTCCTCCTTGCCGGTCGAGCGGATCTTGAAATTGCCGCCCTCGATGCCGATGCGGTCGCACATGCCCTTGGCAAGGAGCTGTTCCGTCTCCATGTCGAACAGCTGATACTTGATCGAGGAGCTGCCCGCGTTGATAACCAGAATCTTCATTGATTTTCCGTCCTTTGTATGATGAATTTGTATGATACCCGCAAATTATACCACATAATCCCGTCAAATGTCAACCTTTTTCTTCCGTTCCTGTCCGGCAGTGAGAAAAATCTTCTCTCTTTTTTCGCCGGTCTGTTGATTTTGCCCAAACGTTATGATAAACTTGAATCATAAATCGAAACGCCGAGGGGAGAGATCCTTCATGAACGTCCGCCGCTTCGGGGAGAGTCCGACCGAAATGTTCGGACTTCCTTTTTTCCACACGAATCACGCCCTTACCCGCATTCCCGAAGAATACCGCGCATCCCTGCCGAAGGTCAACGGCAGGAGAACGCCCGGAGCGCGCATGGCGTTCCGTACGAACGCGAAAAAGCTGACCGTCCGCATGACGCTCGCTTCCCTTTCTCCCGACATCGCCATCGCCCGGTACGGATGCCAGTCCGCCACCGTGATCGCCGGCGACCGCCGCGAAGGCAGACTGCTGGGGCTCGTCACCCCGCCTGATTACTCAACGCTGTCGGCGGAGAAGTCTTTTTATCTCAGCGGCGAGTGGCAGGACGTAACGATCTGGCTGCCGCGCAACGAGCCCGTTACCGATCTTTCCGCGGAGATCGAAGACGGCGCGGAGTTCGCGCCGCCGACGCCCTACAAATACGGTCCGATCCTGTACTACGGCTCCTCCATCACCGAGGGCGGGTGCTGCGCGATCGCCACGAACCACTACAACGCCATCCTTTCCTCCCGCCTCGACGCGGAATACTACAACTACGGCTTCAGCGGGCAGGCGCGCGGGGAGCCGGAAATGGCGGAGTTCCTCAGCCGCATACCGGCGCAGGTCTTCGTCCTCGACTACGACCACAACGCGCCCACCGCGGAGCACCTTGCCGCAACGCACGAGCCGTTTTTCCGCATCATCCGCAAAAACTGCCCCGGACTTCCCGTCCTCATGCTCACCCGCCCGACCTACTTCGGTTCGGCGGACGAAGACCGCCGCCGCGCGATCGTCCGCGCGACCTATGAACACGCCGCAGCGGAGGGTGACCGGAACGTGTACTTCGTCGACGGGAAGACGTTTTTCGGGGATACCGACCGCAATCTCTGCACGGTGGACAACTGCCACCCGAACGACCTCGGCTTCTGGCGCATGGCAAACGTCCTCGAGCCGGTCCTCAGGCACATACTCGAAAAGCAGTGATCCCCCTACCCGTTCGCCCGCCGGATGTTTCGAGACGTGAAAGGACGTGACAGACGATGAAAAACAAGATACTATTCTACAAAGACGAAGCAAAGAACTGGAACGAGGCGCTGCCGCTCGGCAACGGTCACCTCGGCGCTATGGCGTATTCCGGCGCCGTGACGGACGTTCTCCGCCTGAGCGAGGATACGCTGTGGTCGGGTCATCCGCACCCGGACGCCAAAGGCGTGGACACCTCCGTCCTGCCGAAGGTGCGCAAGCTGATCGCGAAGGGAAAATTCATCGAGGCGCAGGACGAGCTTTCCAAGGGAATGCCCGGCGCGCATTCGGAGGGATTCCTCACCGCGGGCGATCTCTGCGTCGAGATCGCCGGCGCGGACGCGCGTCCCGCCGCCTACGAGCGTTCGCTCGACCTTGAGACGGCGACGCTCACCTCCTCCTTCGTGCTTCCTCCGCGGCTGAACGCGGCGGAGCCCATCTATAAAGCCGGGGAGGATATCCCCGGGAATCACGTCTCCCGCGAGGTCTTCATCTCCGCGCCGGACGACGTGCTCGCCTACCGGGTGACGTGCTCCGCGCGGACGAATTTCCGCATCTTCGGCGCATGCGATCTCGCCCACATCTCCGCGGCCGAGGAGCCCGCGGAGGGAAGCACGTATACGCTGACGCTGGACGGCGTCTGCCCCTCAGTCGCCAATATGTACGAAACGGACGTGAACTACGACGGCGAATCCGTGCATTACCGGATCATGGCGCTCGTGACGCCGGAACCGGCGGAAGCAAAG